>JAWKUA010000020.1 GCA_041398785.1 Planctomycetaceae bacterium
GGTACAGCAGTCCGTCGTTGTCGGCGTCAATCGGCACTGCGCTTCCATCATGGCACCCGGCATACGACGAAAGCGCGGGACCGTTGCTGACGTTTCCGGCCGGGTTGCTGGGACATTTCAGCCAGCGGATTTCGATCACGGGCTGCTGATTTTGAATCCAGGCAGCGACGGCGTCAGCATCGGCGGTGGCCGGCGCGCCTCCGTAACCGAACTCATCCGGCCCATATCCCGGGTCCGCGCCGGCCTGAAGTTCGTACGAGGGCAATTCTTCCACCAACAAGTCATCGCGGGGTTCGCTGTTCGGATCATCGGTGCCGGAATCCGGCGACAGCGGTGCCGTGGCGTCCGGTTGCGCCGAGCGATCGGCGCCCAGCATCGCATCCAGTCCGGCAAGCTGTTCACCGTTCAGAAAACTGCGACGGGGATCACGGAAATCAATTTGCCGGTAGACGTTTTCCATATCCGCATACGGCAGGATTTGAGCGATCCAGCTCATCTTGTAACCGGGGACCGACGTGCTGACAGGGCCGGATTGATTCACGGACCCCGGCGGCAGAACTGAGTGGGTCTGGTGGTAGCATTGGAGGGCGATACCGATTTGAACCAGATTGTTTGTGCATTGTGTACGTCGGGCGTGTTCGCGCGCCTGCTGGACGGCCGGCAACAGCAAAGCGATCAGGATCGCGATCGTGGCGATAACCACGATCAGTTCCAGGAGCGTAAAAGCCTGGCGGGTTCGTCTGAGTGTTCTCATGCCGGGTTTCATTTCCTGGCGGAATCATCGGTACCGGAAGCCACGATGCCTGTCAGACCCGGTGTTTCAGCGGTTTTGTTCATGAAAACATGCAGATCTCGCTGAGGAAACGGAATCGAGATCCCCGCGGCGGCCAGGCGGTGATTGATTTCCGTGTGGAGTTCGGAAATTGTGTTCAGGCGGTTTTCCAGGTTCGGCAGGTAGGCTCGAAGAACCAGGTCCAGCGAGCTGTCGCCGAAGTTTTCGAACGTGGTCAGCGGCGGCGGATCGGCAAGGACGTTCGGATGATCTTTTGCGGTCTGCAGGATGATTTCCCGTGCCTGATCGGTGTTGCTTCCGTAGGCCACTCCGACCTTGATGACGATCCGATTAGTCGTATCGCTCAGCGTCCAGTTCAGCAGCTTTCCGGTCACGAATTCCTTGTTGGGCACAATGTATTCGCGGCGATCCCAGTCCGTTATCGAGGTAGCTCGAATCTGGATGCGCGACACCACGCCGCTGACGCCGTCAATCGTGACGATGTCGCCGATTCGGACCGGCCGTTCCAGCAGGATGATGATTCCGGAAACAAAGTTGGCGAACACTTCCTGAAGTCCGAATCCCAGGCCGACGGAAAGCCCCGCCACCAGCCACTGCACCTGCGACCAGCGCAGTCCCAGCAGTCCGAACACGATCATCACGCCGGCAACCAGCACCAGGTAGCGCGTTACGGTTGTAATGGCGTAGCGGATCCCGGATTCAAACTTTACGCGGCTCAGCAGGATGATCTCGATCAGGCCTGGCAGTTGCCTCACAGCGACGATGGTGACGATGGTCGAAAACGCGGCCAGAATGAGGCTGCCGACGGTGACGGGATGCTTTTCGATGACTGTTGTCGTCTTCGCGGGATCGCTGCTGGCAGGGTCCGAAATCGTGACTTGCTCGCTGACGGACCAAAGTTCCTGTCGGTCCAGCACCTTCAGCGCGGGAAGAACGTCGAACCAGATGGCCCAGGAACACCCGATCAGCGTCAGAATGCAGACATTTCGGATCAGTGAATGCGCCTGCAGCCCGAATAACGCCAGTCCGTCATCGTCGGCAGGAATCGGCGGAATCAGGGACGCCGCAGATTCTTCCGCGGATTCCGCCTGCTGCTGTTGTTCGCGCTGAGCGGCGCGTTCGCGAGCCATGGCCATCCGCGACGCCCGGTGGGACAGCCGCAGCCAGCGCACCAGAAAACTGTCGGCCACCAGCAGCAGCGACGCGATCACGACGGTACTGCTGAGTCGAATCCAGAGCTGCACGGCGGTGTAGTGAAATCCGATGACGGACAACGTACCCAGCGCGACGGGCATCGTTAGCAGCAGACCAATCCACAGAATTCGAGTGTTGTGCATCACACGATGCCGCGCCAGCAGAGTGCGGACAAACGGGCAGTTGACCGGCAGCAGCAGTCTGGCCAGCATCACAGAATTGAGCGCCATGATGAACGTGAACAGAATCCGTTCCAGTCGTTCTTCTCCCGTTGCGCAGTACCGCACGATCAGCAGCAGCAACAGCGGAGGAGAAATGCCGACGATGACATTTCGCAGCCAGTGGCGCAGCCGGTCGTTGACAGATTCCTCCCACGCGAAATGCGCGGCGGCCAGCCCATCGCGGCGCAGAAACTGGCGGAAGAAGTTCAGCCACAGCGTAAAGATTCCCAGTTGTGCGATGGCAGCGCCGAGTCCCGCGAAGACTCCGTGAGTTCCGCTGCTGAACCGCAGCACATTTCCGAGGAACATCAGCAGCAACGGCCATTCCGCCGCCATGCCGAAGCTCAGCAGCACAGCCTTGACTGTGGGACGCATGCTCATGCAGGTTCGCCGCCGTGCCTGTTCTCCGGTTTCCACCAGGGCTCGCCGCGCGCGTTCCTGAACGGCCAGCAGCAGCAGAATGGCAACGACCGCGGGGACAATCACAACCCACAGGGACACGCCGCCGCGACTTGCGGAATCCGGCAGGCCGCGTCGCAGTTCGTCCACGATCGCCACGCCTTCCCGCGGCGCCAGCTTCAGGTCCGTCCAGGAAAGCATTTCGTGACTGCGGACCCACAGCGCCTGTTCGCTGACATACTCGTCCCACGCGGTTCTGAAATCCGCCAGTGACCGCTGTTGTTCGTAGAGTTCTCCGACAATCGTCTTCAGTCGTGTCGTGTTGTCCTGAAGCGCGCGAATCACGTCGATGGAACCCTGAATCTGTTCCGCTCGACGAATGGAATCCTCGTCTTCGCTGACTTCGGACGCATCGGCCATGGTCTCAGCGGCGGCAAGATCCTGGGCGTATTGGTTCAGCTCCGTCCGCAGTGTTGCGATTTCCTGGTCAAGCTCCGCGATCTCGCGATCCAGCTCTTCTCCTGTGGGCAGCCGCTGCTGAAAATCCAGCAGCTCACGGCCAATCGTGCCGCTGAGCCCGAATTCCCGGACGCTTTGCTGAATCCGGTCGGCCTCGACTTTCAGCCGCTTCAGACTTTCTCCGCCGCGGTCGAGAGCGGATTGTTTCTGGGGAATCGTCTCGTCCGTCAGGCCGTTGTTGAGTGCGGCGTAGTTGAGTCGTTTCTGCACCAGACTTCGAAGCTTCGGATCGTCGATGCTGTCCAGGTCGTCGACGGCCAGTTGTGCCTTCTGAAGCTGTTTCGTGGACTCGTCGCGACTGCGCTTTTCCAGCGCTGCCTTGATGGCTTCCAGTTCCTGTTCCAGGCTCGTCACGACGCGCTGCTGCCGCCGCGCGCGAAGTGCAGGCATTCCCAGAGCCAGCCGCGTGTCGATTTCGGCCTGCGCGGCCTGAAGTGCGTCTCGCTGCGCGCTGAGTTGCAGATTGCGTGCCTCCGCCGCTGCGCGTGCCACGGAGTCAGTCAGCGAAGTGCTGTCGGAGGGAAGTGACTTCAGGCGCGTATCGTTTTCGGTAATCGATTGCTCGACTGTCTCCCGCTGCTGCTGCAGGTCACGCTTGCGAGCCGTCATTTCCTCGGACGCGGCTTCCGGAGACGTGGGAAGCTGTCGAGCCTCGGTCAGTTCGAGTTGTTTCTGCGTTCGCCTGGCTTCCAGATCAGCGACGGACACTGCGGACGGATCGAAGGCGGTCGTTGTCACCGCGGGTTGTTCCAGATCGGCTTTTTCCGCCGGCAGTCCGTCGATGACTTTCTTTCTGGCATCGGCCGCGGCTCGTTCTCCCTGCGCGGACTGGATATCCGCCTCAGCCCGCATCAACTGCTGTTCGACATCCGTGCGAACGATCTCATCAAGCTGAGCGTCCGCAACCTTGGTCCTCAGTTGTTCGATTCGACGCAACAGGTCCGTTGCGGGATTCGGCTCCGTCGGTGGTGTCGCTTCCGCGGGAGGCTGCCCCTGCGGTGTGACAACCGGTGCCGCAGCGTTCGGATCGGGCGGCTGAGCACTGGCAACGGCGGGATTTGCCGTGCCCGCAGTACCCGTGACAGGTCGTGTTGTACCGGGATTCCGCCCCTGTGCGTTCTGGCCTGCAGGACCTGTCGCCGCGGAACTCTGAGCCGACTGTGAGGCGGGAGAAATCAGTGCCTCCGCGCGCTGTGCATGCGTCAGCGGTTGTTCTGACGTTATCGCCAGCACCGTGACCAGGACGATCATGCCAATTGCGCGCGGCGATCGCTTCGTTTCGTTGACGGTCAGCCTGTTGCCGCCGTCATGCGCCGGCAGGATTGATGAAACCAACGCCGGGCGGTGCATTCGCAAACCCACTCTCGTCGACCACCGGCATGGCTTCACAATTCGCGTTCTAAACATCCTGTTCATTTCCACGGCCTCCGTTTCGGCCAGTCAACTGCACGACATTGCGGCACCATTCGGCGACGTGAATGTCCGTAGGCTGATCGATCAGCACCGACGAGGCACCGGCTTCATACAGCACAGGGACCAGTTCACGGTGCCGCGCGTCTCCCAGCATCAGAACGGGCGGTACGGCTCGGCTAAGTCTCGCCAGCCTTCCAAGCAGCACCAGACCGTCGCGTTCGACGTCGCTAAGAACTGCAATGATACCCAGCACCGTTGTCGTTCCCAGTCGAGCGACCACATCGCGCGAAGCCGTGAGCGAAACGAAGTCGACTTCTGTGACGCCGCCGGCGAGCAGTTCGTGATCAGCACCGCGGACAGCGGACGTTCCGACGAGACGGGTGCGAAATTCCGCGGCAACCGCCGATGACCAGTGAGGATTCCGTTCCAGAACCAGGAATACCGACCGTGACCAGTCCGGCAGCAGCGAATCGATGTCGAAGTTCGAATCAGGATCGGTCATGCCAGGAATTCGCGCGGCACGAGACACCACCGGGCGTTCCATTGCGGAGCGAAGGGATCAACCGGTTGATCTCTTAGTGCGCCGGCGGAGGACTGTTCTGGAATGCCCGATTGCGGAACAGGAAGTCGATGATGTTGCCTTCGTGAGGTTGCAGCCAGTTGAGCTGAATGGTTTTGACTTCGCCGATGTTCAGGCGGTCGATGTTTGTCGCATCGATCAGGTCGCGAGAAAACTGTTCGTCTTCCGTCAAACAGGACCCCACCAGCGTATATCCGATCTTCTTCAGCATCTGATTCTGCGGGCAGTCAACAACCGAAACGAACGGAAACATGAATTCCGTATTGGCCATGGGATCATCGGGGCTGGTGACGTGCAGTACCGTCGGACGCAGGAAGTCGCATCGTTCGTTCTTCACCAGTCGGTCGCCGCCGCGATATTTCGCTGTGACTTCGGTGACGGCTGCCGACTTGCAGCCATCGTCAATCTGGTTGCTCATGGCTTCCGCCGCGCCGGGCATTGTGAACGCGGCGAGACCGGATTCGGGATCGTCCATCGGTTTTGGGACAATCGGGCCCAGCCGGCGAGCCAGCGCGTCGGCAATTTCCGCTCCGTGACGAGGTGTCCAGATGCCCGAACAACTGATGCAGCTTCGTCCGCTGTTGACGTAGACACTGTCGGCCATCAGGTCGAGATACTTTTCCCAGTCGTCGCACTTGTCTTCGCCGAGCAGGATTTTCGAAAACCCGGGACCGTGAGCCGAAACTCGCGGGTTGCCCTGGTACTGTTCGACTGTGGCCAGGCCGCCGAAGATGACGGACCGCTCGCACGTTTCCAGAACCGCTCCGCCGAGTTCCGCGCCTTTTGACGCATCGCCGGGGTACAGGCAGAACGCTTCGCGCGGGATGCCGGCCTGAGCAAACGCTTCGTACATGCGATACGGCGTCCACGGTTCGGCCGGACCGGGTTTCAGCACGAGCCCGATCTGCAGCGGGATCACCGGCAGCCACAGCGTGTGGACACCCGGACTGTTGGACGGCAGCACCCAGCCAGCGGCGTTGCAGTTGGCCTGATAACTGACCATCACGCCGCGATCCTCCATCCCGTAGCCGCGGCTGAAAATTTCCAGCGGCAGTCCGCGCGTCAGCGAATCCAGAATCTTGTCCATGTTCTTTAACACGAACGCATTCTTGGTCATGTTGAACCGGCACATGTGTTCGGGAAGGCCGGTGGTTGCGGACTGCATCGTGCAGAAGTCGTCAGGACTCTGTTCGCCGTTGCCCAGCGGCAGTGTGGCGCTTTCATAAAGATCGGCAGCCTTCGCGCACATTTCGATCAGTTGTTCGATGGTGAACTGACGCAGCACGTCACGCGCGGCCTTCGCCTTCCGCATGTCCATCTTGATGATGCCGCCGTTGGCCTGATGGACCTGCGCCAGCGTTTCACCGGTTTCGAAGTGAACGACATCCATCTTTTCCATGGATTCGTAAGGCTTGCCCCAGCGGACAATTGGAATTTCAATCATGTCTTGTGTGCCTCTTGTGCAGAAGGGGGAATGTGAATAGTAAACGGGGAATAGTAAACAGTCAGAGCGGCACCATCTTCACACCGTTTTGTCGAGTGACCGGCGCAGTCCGGTCAACATGCGCCCAACTTCTTCTGCGAGGGCCAGCGGGACGGTGCAGTCGTCCGCGGACACAAATCCCAAACGGGCAGCGATTGCGAGGTGAGTTTCGACTTCGGTCAGCGAACCGTTTGCAATCCACAAAAACTGAAGAAATGCTTTTGGTGAACCTCGTCCCTGTACCTCGGCGATATTTGCGGGCACTGAAACGGCCGCACGACGCAACTGATTCGTCAACCCGAATCGTTCATCCCTGGGAAAACGCCCTGACAATTTGTAACACTCGGAAACCAGATCAATCCCTTTCTGCCATACCAACAAGTCACGATAACTGCGAACAGGCCCTTCGCGTTTGACCGCTCCGCTGTCGCCGCTAGTTACTATTCCCTGTTCACTATTCACACTAATAAACCCCAACCGTCGTTGTCTTTGCATACACGTGATACGGCCGGACGCTGCTGACTCCGTCCCAGGGGAATTTTTCGCACGGGCGTTCGCGTTCGCCTTCGTCACGTTCCAGAAAACCGGGGACGAACAGTTCCTTCGTCAGCGTGTACAGTTTCACTCGTCCGGTTTCACCGTAGCCGACGACTTTCTTGTGATCGTCGAAGTCAACCACCTCCACGACGGCTCGCGGTTGAGGAGCGTAGTAGGTGATCTTGTAATTGTCGGCGGGATCGAACGGCTTGCCGCACGCCAGGCCCATCAGCGTGTTGCCATACGTCGGCGTGATGTAGACATTCGGGCCGAGCAGTTCCTCGCGAGCGAACCGATACCACTGCGGCGTGAACTCCGTGCCTCCGCAGAAGATGCCCTTAATGCCGGATTCCTCGACGCTGCTGCCTTCGTCCATCAGTTTCATCGCCAGAGCTTCCAGCAGCTTCGGCGTTGTGAACATGCACTGAATATCGTTGTTGGCGCTCAGAATGGTCGTCGCCTGATCGATGACGTGAGCGCTGTATTCCTTTGCTTCTTCGACCTTTCCCTTCTTCAGCAGCTTTACGACCCAGCGAGGATCGAGGTCCACGCAGAAGCAGATTCCACCGCGGTGCTGAGCCAGGTGTTCCACAGCAAGACGCAAACGGCGCGGCCCGGACGGTCCCAGCATCAGCCAGTTGGAGCCCTTCGGAAAGGACTCGTCCGGCAGCGTATCGCTGAACATTTCGTAGTCGATCCAGTGGTCTTCAATGACGACGCGCGATTTGGGAATGCCGGTTGTGCCGCCGGTTTCGAACACGTAAATGGGTTTGTCCTGATACGGCTGAGGCACCCAGCGACGCATCGGTCCGCCGCGCAGCCATTCGTCTTCAAACAGGGGAAACCGCTTCAGATCTTCGAATCCCCGGACGTCCGTCAGCGGGTCGAAGTCAAATTGCTGTTTCTTTTCCAGCCAGAACTGACTTCCCGTGTCGTCGGCAAAGTGCCATTTCACGATTTCCTGAGTATGACGGTCCAGCAGCTCCTTTTGTCGCTCTGGTGTTGCGTCGGCAACGCTGCTCACGGGCGGGTCCTTTTTCGGTGTTAGCCGGAGGAATGAAGGCGGAAGGAAGGTGGTCGCGAGTATAGGAGCCGGATGCACCATTTCAAACCGTTGGCCCGACTGTCGACGAACTGCCGTTGGCAAAGGTGAGAAACCGGATGAAGCGCCCGTTCGCCATGACGGTAAACTGCTCTCGGGTTCAGGATTCGGTCGCGAGCGCCGAAAGCAGCCCGCACGACGGGAGACGCTTGCCGTTGCGGGGATTCAGCCTGATCCGGTACGCCGCCGCACAAGGTGAACCTTCTCATCCGGAAAATCGCGAAAGATCGTGCTGCGGAGAATGGGCTGGCTTTGGCGGTTAAGTTGGCCGAGTCACTGGTAACGCTTGACATCGTTTCGAGGAGCGACTGTCATACTTCAAGCTTGGCTGCGCGCCGGACCAGAAATTTTTGGTGTTGATTTCCGCCGTGCGAGTCCCAAAATACCCGCCGTCGCCTGCTCCGTGGTGGCAAAACGTCAAAACAAAGGAAACTGGAGACTCTTAGAATGCGTAACGTACGAAATCTCGGTCGTTTTTTTGTCGCAGGTGCAGTGCTGTTCACGTTCTTCGCCCTCAACAGCAGCACAGCGTTGGCAAGACCGCAGTACCCTAAGGCTATGTCCAAGCTGTACCCTGAACTCGCTGAAAAATTCGGCAAGGACAGTCCGAACGGCAAGTTGCTGTCCTGCACCGTCTGTCATCCCATGAAGGACAATCAGAAGAAGAAACTTCGAAACAACTATGGTGTTGCGTTTGGCGAGGGACTGGAAAAGAAGAACGAAAAGGACGAAAAGAAGCTGGAAGAAGCCTTCACGAAGGCCGCCAAAGGAAAGAGCGCAACAAAGGACAAGACTTTTGGCGATCTGATCAAGGATCTGGAACTGCCTGGTACAGACGAACCCGCGAACAAGGAAGACTAACGCTTCATTTGCGGCAACACTGACTTCACGACGACGCGAGGCGGGATTTCCTGCCTCGCGTTTCTGTTTGCGCGGTAGGCGCTGATGCGGCCCGCGCTTTGCATGAGCCTCCGGTGCGAACCAACTGTCGTGGCCGGGTCTTGCGTCGTGTCCCGAAAACGACTGCAATGCTCAGCACCCTTGCCGTTGGCTCTTTCCCAAACAGGCGGAAAGGAACTCTTTCGCCTGACGTTCGCTCGACGCTGAAGATTCCCGCATGTCCCTGCAGCCATCCGAATCGCTGGACGCCGACTTGATGGCAGCGTTCGCCGACGGCTGCACGATGCTCAGGAGCGCCATATCAGGTCTGAGCGACGAGCAGTTGGACCTGGTTCCGATTCCGGGAAAATGGTCCATTCGGCAGGTCGTCTGCCATTTGACGGACTTCGAGATCATCAGCGCGGCACGGATTCAGCGGATCATCGCTGAAGAGAATCCCACACTGTTCGACGCCGATCCCGATACATTCGCTTCGCGGCTTGCTTACGGTCGTCGCGATGTCCAGGACGATCTTGCGACGATTGATGCCCTTCGCCGCCATATGCTGCGAATGATTCGCTGCTGCGAACTCGAAGATTTTCAGCGAACCTGCGTCCATTCCGTCGACGGTCCCATGACTCTGGAAGCCATCGTGGAACGTACGGCAAGGCACATTCCGCACCACGTTCGGTTTATCGAGGAAAAGATCGCCGCGATGCAATGAACTGCGCCGGCTGCCGCTTCAGTCGCGCCGTCGACATGCTCCCGCTCGTCAGGAACCAGTGTTCCCGGCCGCTGCGATCCGAATGGAGAGAACGCGGTGCCAGTCCGCCTGCCGTGGATCATGCCCGGCACGGATGTCGGTATCGCGAAGGATGTGTTCACAGGCTGACATTCATGCGACAATCCGTTCGAAAGAGGGTGGCAGCAATGAGGGTATTGTTGCGGGTTCTGTTGATCGCCTATCTGCTGGTTGTGGTCTTGCTGGCATTTCTTCAAAGGAGACTGATGTATTTTCCGGCAACGGCGGATCGCCTGCCGGTTGCGGCGTTCGGCGGGTTGAAGACACTGTATCCGGCTGCTGAGGATGTTCGCATTCGCTGTGATGACGCGGTGGAAATCGGCGGCTGGCTGCTGACGAAGGAACCCGTCGACCACGCCGCTGATCCGGCCGGGAGACCGTTGGTGCTGTTCTTTCACGGAAACGCGGGAAACCGCGCCGGTCGGCAGTTCTGGTATCAGCTTCTGTCGGACTGCGGTGTCGATATTCTGGCAATCGACTACCACGGCTATGGCGAGTCTCAGGGCACGCCGACGCAGGCTGCTTTGTATTCGGACGCCGATGCGACGTGGAGCTATGCCGTTGACACGCTTCGCTACAAGCCGTCGCAGATTCTGGTGATGGGGGTCTCCCTGGGAAGCGCGCCTGCCGTGCATCTGGCTTCGGCCCGATCCGCGGCCGGGAAGCCGCCTGCCGGACTTGTCACGGTCGCGGCATTCAGTTCCATGGTGAACGTTGCCGCAAGTCATTATCCCTGGCTTCCCGTCCGAGCCGTCCTGGCGGACCGTTATCCCTCGGACGAGAAGATCAAACTTGTCACATGTCCGCTGTTGCAGTTTCATGGCGACCGCGACACAGTTGTCGACCAGAAATTCGGGAAGCAGTTGTTCGCGGCCGCTCCGGATGCCTCACGGTCGAAAGTCCCGAAACGCTGGATCGAACTGCGGCGGACGGGGCACAATGATCTGATCGCCAACAGCGGTCGCACGATACAAGCGGAACTCGCGGACTTTGTGCTTCGAGTCACCGCCAGATAACCACTGTCAGTGAATGCAGGGGGAGCACACCGCATGAAAGGTCCGATGCTGCAGTATCAAATGAAAGTGTTGCGCCTTTGGCGATGCCCGCTCTGCGGTCGCACGGTGCGCACTCCGGGAGCAACCGTAAGCCGCGTCTGCGGTTGTTCGAACACGAGCACGATGATGAAGCTGGTCGACACGCCGCACCGGCCGGTGTTTGATGTGTCCGCTTTTGTGAACTACGACAGCGATGAATATCGCGACGAACCGGAACTCGAAGACGACATCCTGGATACAAACTCCGCTATCGGTGACATGACGAACTTCGCGCCGGACGCGGAATCTGACGCGTCGCACGATCGGGCGAACTTGCCGCCCGGCCGCGATTCACGCGCTGTTCCCGAGAGATCACCTGACGGGGAGTTCGGGGAGGGGATTGAACGTTCAGCGGACGTGCAGTCGTCGGCCCTCGCTGATGACCGGGCAATCGAAAACGATGCTGACGCACTGTCGGTGAGCGACGAACCACAGGAATCGGTCGGTTCGGCCGATACCGAAGGCGCTGATCCGGCAAGGAAAGCTGGCAATCGCCGTGGAAAGCGGCGCCGCGGTCGCCGGCGCGGGAAACGCGGCGGCAAGGCCGACGAGAATCCGGCCGGCTGACTGCATTCCGCCGGTTGTGGTGTCGCAACTATTTTCGCAGCGGCGGAAGTCCGGCGGATCCCTGGCGATTCGAGGATTCGGGCTTCTGTCCCTTCAGCAGTGACTGGACTGCGGAATCGAGATTTTCGGCTGTGATGCCGCCAGCCACGATTCCTTCGCGATCCACCAGGAACATCGTCGGCACCAGCACGATGCCAAACTCACGAGCCAACTGACCATCCATTCCGCCGGCATCGCGAATGTTCTGCCAGTTGCCGCCATGTTTTCGCAGGAACGGTTCAATCGCGGCGGCGTTGGAATCCAGATTCACGCCCAGGATTTCAAAACCCGCCTGGCGATACTTCGCATATGCATCGTTCAGTTTGGGCAGGTCGTCGGTATAGGGCGCTCCCCAGGACGCCCAGAAGACCACCAGCAAAACCTTGCCGCGGTAGGCCGCAGCGGAGATCTCCTGTCCGGTCAGTGAGCGACCCGCCAAATCGAGTTTCTTTCCGGTCAGTTCCAGACGTCGCAGAGCTCCTCGCGCCCGCACTCCGGCTTCGCTGCGCGGGTATTCCTTGACCAGGACGGTGTACCATTTTTTCGCGTCGTCAATGCGGCCCATCAGTTCCAGGCCGACTCCCAGTTGAGCGACGGCGTCCGCGGAGTTTTCTGACTGCGGCCACTTGCGAACATACGCTTCAAGTTGCTCCATCCACCATTCCTGAGCCGCCTGCCGCTGATCATTGTCGTCGGGCTGCATGCGAACTGTGTACTCGGCTCGCAGCCGCCGGAACCAGACATCGGCCAGCAGCTCATCGTTGGATGCCACCTCTTCCTGAAGTGCCGTCAGGCGTTTCAGATCGTCCGGATGCTCACCCGTCTGAACGGCGGCATCGAGCGAACTGGCGTACTGAAGAATCCACTCCCTTCGTTCCTTTTCTGTCGGCATGATGGGAATGATCTTTTCGATCAGCTCCGCCCGGCGGTGGTTGTATTGTCCCAGTTTGCCGGGATCGTCCGAATCCGTCGGAGCACTTTCGTCCAGCGCCTGCAACTGTTTCATCAGCGATTCCAGCTCTTTCGACATCGCCGGTTCGACAGCTCCCGAAGAGCCGGTCAGTTGCGGCTGCATCAGGATGCCGCCCAGTTGAATCTGCGCGGCATCCGAATCGAGCGGACGCGGCATTTCCGTCAGTTTCCAGACTTCCCCGACCTGGACCATTTCACCGATGGAGACCAGCTCATGTTTCCCGGCGTTTTCGATGATCGCCATCGCGTTTTCGTAGACGGTCAGATCGTTACCCGCGCGACCTTCTTCCGCGGGAATCAGGCCCGGCACCGGTGGATCGAACCGCACCCATTTCGTGCGTGCGGTCAGTGATCGGGTGTTGCTGAGAACGTCGCGCAGCTTGGTGCCGTGATCTTCGACCGATCGAAGCAGTTGTTTGCTGATATCGGGTGTCGTCTGAAGCTGCCGGATGTCCTCAGAATTGACAAGCACCGTGCTCAGCAATTCCGGATCGGCCTGAATCATGGCCTCGACGGCAACACGGGCGGCTTCCTGAGCCGAAAGGATCCGCCACTGATCGACTTTCCCGTCTTCGTTGCGATCAATTCCCCACCGTGTTCCGCCCCAGTTCATCCAGCGATGCTGGTCCGGTTTTTCGTTGCTGTTGCTGTCGATATCGCGATAGACCTCCAGGCCCATTCGATAGTATCGAAACAGGTCCGCCTTGTTATCGGCATTGGTGTCGGTGAATCGCCGCAGCACTTCCCCGGCCGGACCGTAGACGACGAATCCCGCCTTGCCGTTGTCGCGTTCGACAGCCACGCGGCACTTGGAAAACTCCGCCTTGTCGGGCGTATCGTATTCCACGTCCGGATGCACGGGCCGGAACTGGTTCAGAATCTGTTCCGCAGTCGGAAGCTGAGCTGATGACAGCGACGGCATGGCAATCAATGCCATCGCAACGGTGACGAAAGTTCTCGCGTGGTGCGTAAGACGCATCCTTGCCACTCCGTATTTCAGAATGAAAACCGTGTACAGCCGGAAGCCAAACCTGCCGTGGTATCGCAGCCTGCCGCAGCTTTCGCCGAAGTGTAGAACAAATCCTGAGTTTGAGTCACCACTGATTTTCGGGCGAAATCGCCCAGGAGTGCCACATTCCCGAAACTCACGGAACCGACGTTTCGACGTGACGCTCAGTCACCTTCCACCATTCGTCAATGCGGCCTGCCAGGCGGCTGACGATGTCCGGATGTTGTGCCGCCAGATTCGTGGTCTCGTGCGGATCGGCCAGCAGGTCGAATAACTGCGGTCCGCGCTCGGTACGAGGATGGACGGCGGCGTAGCGGGTGACTTTGCCGTCGTACGTCAACAGCAGCTTCCAGCGGTCCGAAATCGCCCAGCGATACAGCAGCGACGCCTGAGGATTGTCGATGTCGGCAATGTCGTGAGCGAAGCTTTCTCCAAAGATGACGTCGCGATTCAGCGGCTGTCCGTTCAGGACCGGCAACAGATTGATTCCCGGCAGCTCCTTCGGAATGTCGGCTTTCGCAGCGGCCAGCATCGTGGGAACCAGGTCGATGCTGCTGACGACTTCGTCACGTTCCGACGGTTCAATCACCTTCGGCCAGCAAAGCATGACGGGAGTCCGCGTTCCCCCTTCATACGGCGACTGTTTTGACTTCGGAGCGAAGCCGGGCTTCCAGTCAGCCGGCACGTCTGTCGTCGCGGTGCGCTGGATCCAGCCGTTATCCGTGACGTACACAATCAGCGTGTTGTCGGAGATTCCCCGCTGCTGCAGATAATCGATCAACTGCCCGCAAGTCTCGTCGAACCATTCGCACATGGCATAGTATTTGGAAAGCTCTTCGGCGAGTTCCGGGTTGCGGTACTTCTTCAGGATTCGCTCCGGCGGATTGTGAGGCTGGTGGGGCAGGAACGGCGCGTACCACAGAAAGAACGGTTCTCCGGCATTCGTCGCGCTGTCCATGAAATCGATGACCGGCTTCAGTCCGCTGCGGCCGATCGTCAGGCCATCGTCGCCGTGACGGCCGCCCTGTTGAGGAAATCCGCGAGTCATTCCGTGAGTGAATCCGCCGCGCTGAAAGCTGCCTTCCCACCATTTGCCGCTTTGAAAGCTCAAATAGCCCTTCTTCGCAAGCAACTCGGGAACGGTGTCGAAACGATCAAGCTTCGCGATCAGCCGGGCTCGACGCTGTGAATATTCGTCGGCTGAAAGCGCTTCATCGGGTGCCGGGTCGTTGCCGGTGATTCCATGCTGATGCGGATACAGTCCGGTAATCAAAGTCGCCAGCGACGGGCGACACAACGCCACCGGCACATACCCGCGCCGGAAGACGGCACTTCGAGCCGCCAGACGATCCAGGTGCGGCGTTTGAATCGTCGGATGACCCATGAATCCATAGTCGGTGAATGCCTGGTCGTCGCTGATGATCATCACGATGTTGGGACGCGACGTGGCTGTCTGCGACTCCGTCGGCGGCGCTGCCTGCGTTTGAGATGTCTCCCCGATGAATGAAAGTGCCGCGATGGCAACAAGTGAAATGGCGACACGGCAGATTCGATGTGCAGACACGGCGGCGTACCTCGTTGTGAGCAGTGTTTCGGCAGGCTTTCGAAAGCGCGGAACAGGAAGAGTCTCGAATGAAACCGAATGGTCAACTTTTTACAATGCCCGTCTCGAATCCGCCACGGAACCTCACGGAGTTAGCTCATGAACCACCGTCTGCCGCTGGGCATATTCGTCGTCTCCACAGCACTTTCGCTGTGTCCCGCCGGGATCGTTTGCGGTTCCGAACCGATCGACATCGGCGGCCGGCTGGAACTGTTCGTCGACGACTATCTGATTGAATCCACGTCCGGCGACGTTCATCGCGAACTACTGCAGCCGGAACCTCGCGACGTTGTCTTTACCACTGACCAGCCATGGGAAGGGAACACCAGCGGCTACTACACGTTTTTTCGCGACGGCGATCTGTACCGCATGATCTACCGCGGCTGGCAGCACGATAATGACAAGCGGGCCGTTCATCCCGAAATCACCTGCTACGCCGAAAGCACAGACGGAGTGCATTGGACAAAGCCTGAACTCGGACTGTTTGATTGGCAGGGATCGAAGCAGAACAACATCGTCTGGCTGGGAGCAGGCACGCACAACTTTACAGCGTTCCGCGATGACAACCCCGCCGCGCCGGCAGAAGCTCGCTACAAGGCTCTGGGAGGCGGCCGAGGCGGACTGCTGGCGTTTCAGTCCCCGGACGGCACGCACTGGACTCTGACGCAGCAGGAACCGGTCATCACCAACGGAGCATTCGATTCACAGAATCTGGCGTTCTGGGATGTCGATCGCGGTGAGTACCGAGCCTACTGGCGTTACTTCGGCGATGGCGTGCGGTCGATTCGCACCGCTACGTCAAAGGACTTCCTGCACTGGGAAAACGAAGCCGATCTGACGTATCCGGAAGGCACTCCCCTCGAGCACTTGTACACAAATGCGATCCAGAAATACTTCCGAGCACCGCATCTATTTGTGGGCTTTCCGACACGATTCGAACCGAACAGTGAACAGGTCGAGCCGATTCTGATGACCAGTCGCGATGGAACTCATTTCCAGCGATATTCAGAACCGGTCGTGCCCCGCACCGCTCCGCAGGATCGCAATCACAATCGCAGCAACTACATGGCGTGGGGTATGTTTCAACTGCCCGACCGGCCGCGGGAGATCTCCGTCTACGCGACCGAGAACTACTACGAGCCGACTCCCGGGCGAGTGCGGCAGTTCGTCTATCGCGTTGACGGTTTCGTCGCCCTGCGCGGAAACGGCGAGGGCGGACAGGCCACGCTGAAGCCGCTGCGGTTCAAGGGGCAGCGACTTGTGCTGAACTACGCCGTTCGCGATGGAGGATCGCTAAAAGTCGAGGCGCTGGACCACAGCGGAAACGTGGTTGCCGATTCGAAACCGCTGACGGGTGACGAAGTTGACGCCGAAGTGCAATGGCATAAGGAACCGGACTTCAGCACCGGCGAAATGCAGCTTCGCTTCACGATCAAGAACGCCGACGTGTTCTCGCTGCGGTTTCAATAGGCGCGGAACGTCGCTTCAGAGTTCATCGATTTCTGCGATGTCGCCTGAGCCTAACTTCCGTGAGCTTCGGCTACTTTTCGGCGACAACCTTGTTGCGCAGGATTCCCACGCCTTCGAGTTCCACTTCCACGACATCGCCGGCGTGAAGAGCCGACGTTGTCCCGCTGGTACCGGTAAAGATCAGGTCGCCGGGCAGCAGCGTGACATGCTGCGTGATGAAGCTGATCTGCGTTGCCACGTCGTGGATCATCTGACTGGTGCGTTCCTCCTGCTTCACCTCACCATTCAGCCGCAATGTCAGGAGCAGGTCGTCGTAGTTCAGGCCGCTGACGATGAACGGGCCGCAGGGTCCAAACGTGTCAGCTCCCTTGGCGCGCCACCACTGAACGTCTTTGTGATTCTCGTCGTTTTGCCAGAAGCGTTCGCTGACATCGTTGCCGCAGGTGACTCCCAGCACGTAGTCGAGCGCCTCTTCCTTTGACACATCTTTCGCCCGCTTTCCGATGACGACCACCATTTCGGCTTCAAAGTGAACCTCTTCTGTCGCGTTCTTCGGCAGCACGATGTTCCCTTCGTGCCGGACCAGCGACGACGGGCTCTTGAAGAACGGCTGCGGAATCCGAAACAGCGGCGGAATCTCCGCGTCGTTCAGATGGCTCTTGTAGTTGCCGGCCATCGCAAACACGTGCTTTGGCTGTGTCGGCACCAGCAATCGGACGTCGGACAAAGAATGCACGGTGTCGGTCTTTGACCATTCCCCGAAGATCGAGCCGGACAGTTCACGCACGCTGTCGCCTTCGACGATTCCAAATGCTGTGTGGTCGTTAATTCGGAATCGCGCGAATTTCATCGTACCGTCCTTTGCCGGCTCATCGGCCGCCTGAGTGTCGGAATTACCGGTCGCTGTCAACAAAACGGACAAAACAGCAGCGGCAAGAAATCGTGCAGTCATGAGTTGCTTCCTTCGGTGGTGGACGAGGCGACAAGTCCCCGCCGGCTTCCCGGTGCAGGGTGAACACGAAACCGTATGTGAGTTTCGCGATCGTATTGTCGCGCGCAGGCGGCTTCAACCGAACGTTCCGAAGTGACACGTCCGTCCGGTGGCAATCGTTGCAGCGAATTGGCGTAGATGAAGCCACGAGCCGCTTTCTTGTGCAGCGACCGCGGCCAGGTGTTCATGGCCATGCCGAACCTCAGACGTCGTCTGCTGCATCTGAGTTGCAGGTATCGGCCGCTCACGGCGAGCCTGGAAAACCTTCGCAATGCCACCGCCAACTCGGATCGACTGTGTCTGCGACCGAACGGCGCTGTCCTGGAACTCACGGTTCGGTCCGAGATCGCTCGACGCATTCAGGAAAATCGCCATGATTTGAAGTGAGCATTTCGGACTGGACGATCGCGGCACAACATCGTCGTGTGACGGGCGGTTGAGAATTTGGCTGCTGGCCGCCAGCCTTCCGCTAAACTCGACCGTGATGCGGCATGTACGGCGCCGCACAAGAGAGCATCGACACATGTTCAAAGGAATCAGGACACGGATCTTCGGACCAGATCACTCCGCTGATGCCGATCCTCATTCAGCGGTTTCGGCTTCCGGTTCCCATGCGCTGTGTCGATGGAGCACGCTGCAGATTGACGGTCGGCGAGTCGACGTGTTTGATCCGCCCGACGATGCTCCGCTGTCCGGCTGTGTCTTGTTTCTGCATGGGCACGGACGCGTCATGCTTAAGGAAAACAGTGTCTTCAGCGAACTGTTTGAACGCCATCGCCTTGCCGCGGTCTGCCCGGATAGCGGACGGTCGTGGTGGATGGACCGCATCTGTCCAGAATTCGATCCGCAGCAGACGCCGCATCAATGGCTGCTGGACGGCATCGTTCCGCTGATTAAGAACCGCTGGGGGATCGTTCCGCCGAACGTCGGACTGTTGGGGGTGAGCATGGGAGGCCAGGGAGCGCTGCAGGTTGCCTTTCGTCATGCGAGGCTGTTTCCGGTCGTTGCGGCGATCTCACCGACCGTCAACTTCCACCAGCTTTACGGTGCCGGTTTGACGCTGGACGAAATGTATGCCAGCGCCGAAGAAGCTCGGCAGGACACAGTGGTTCTGAATCTGCACCCGCTGGCCTGGCCGCGGCACCAGTTCTTTTGCTGCGATCCGGCGGATCAGGACTGGTTTGAAGGCTGTGCGCTGCTGGCGATGAAGCTGTCGTCATCCGGAATTCTGCACGAACGTGACCTGGAGACATCCGCCGGAGGCCACACCTGGGACTACTTCAATCACATGGCCGACGCTGCCGTGAGTCACATTGTTGCCGGACTGACGCGGTCTGACTGAACGGTGCTGACAGCGTCCCGCCGGAAGGCTCTTTCGCTGCGGGCTGCGCGATGTGCGAACGCAGTCAGGAACCGCCGGAATGACCGCCTGTCGTCAGTTGCTCATAGTCCTGCAGCAGTTGTGTTGCCCGCGTCTCTTCCTTTTGCATCATTCGAATGACCATCGCCGTGTTGTCGTCCCGCGGCGGTCCGGCCTGCAGCACTTCAAGGCCATTTCGAATGACGTACAGGCAGTTACGGAGATCATGCAGGATCTGCTGTCTTGAGGCAGACGCGGGCGTCGCCGAACGCTGCGTTCCGGATTCCTCCTGGCGGACCCGGGTTATCTTGTTCGCTCCGTCGGTCATGAGGCACTCGGCATTCGTTTGCGATTCGCACCGGACGGCGCTGCCGGAGCCAGCGCTGGACTTTGGACCTGGCTGATGAAGCCTATTCGTTGTGCTCACTCACCCATCGAAACGCGAAATGCTGCAGCTCGTGAGCGGAATCGATATTCAGTTTCGTTCGGACGCGGTCGCGGTAGGTTTCGACGGTTTTGGGACTCAGGTGCAGTTCCGATGCAATCTGGCCCACGGCGTGACCTCTGCCGATCCGTTCCAGGACTTCCAGTTCGCGATCCGTCAGGCGGTCAACGGGTGAATCATCGTCTTTGCTGTCCGACTTGCGTCCTCCGCTGCGAATCAGCATTCGCTGCACGACTTCATCGCAGGCGAACAGACGGCCGTCGAACACAGTCCTGATCGCTTCCATCAGGTCTGTTGAGGAACGGTTCTTGTTGACGTACCCGCGAGCTCCCGCGCGCAATGCGCGTTCGGCGTAGATCAGGTCGTCGTGCATCGAGCACACCACGACCAACAGTTGCGGCCGAACCGACAGCATGCGTTTGACGAGATCCAGACCGTTGCCTGTCTTCAGAGAAATGTCGACGATTGCCATATCCGGATTAAGCGCGGCGACCAACTCCAGCGCTTCCGCCGTATCGGCTGCTTCACCGCAGACAAGATATCGTGGATCACTTTCGACGCGCAGGCGGACGCCGTCCCGCACAAGAGCGTGGTCGTCGATGATGAGAACCCGTCGCTGAGTCTGAAACACGCTGTTCACGGCGAGTGTCTCCTGCTGCTGTTCAGACCGGTCGTTCTTGGAAATCATGGAATACCGCATGGAAGACAGGTCGTCAGGCTGAAGGTCGTCCGGCTACTGTCTGTCTGGAATTGACGGTTGCTGCCTGACGGGCGACCAATTGTGATCGCTGCCGACTCGGGGAATCCCGCTGGAATGGCGATGGCTGTTCTGAGACCTTTGGTGATGGGAACCAATCCGATTCCGGCGGAATTGGCGATCTAAGCTTGCCGCAATCGGTACTTAATGTCAACGACGATGTCCTTACTCCGCCGCAGCCGGCAGCCGGCCCGGAACGGTTTCCGTTCCAACGGCGGCCGTCTTCGTCTGAAAAGGAACCCGCTCCCGTCTTGTGCGCCGATCGTGGCACCGGTGTCGTACCAGCGGCAAAGGACAGCGATGCTGCCGTGCGGTACGATCCCGGAATGTCCGAAATCGTCATCACGACCCTGAACGCTCGCTACCAGCACAGTTCCTTCGGGCTGCGTTACCTGCTGGCCAACATGGGGGACTTGCAATCGCGGACAACAATGCTGGAGTTCGGCATCGGCGACTTGACTGTCGACGTGCTTGATTCGCTGCTGGCCGGCGAACCACGAATCGTTGGCGTCGGCGTCTACATCTGGAATGTGGAACCGGTCACAAAGCTCGTTCGGGATCTGAAACGCCTGCGTCCGGACATCATCATCGTCGCGGGAGGTCCCGAAGTCAGCTACGAAATGGACGACCAGCCCATTGTCCGTGCCGCTGATTTTGTGATCACCGGTGAGGCGGATCTGGCGTTTCCGGAACTCTGCCGGCAACTGCTGACCGGCCGCCGCCCATTGCAAAAGATCATTGCCGCGCAGACTCCCGCGCTGACCGACGTGCAACTGCCATACGACCTGTACAGCGATGAAGACATCGCGAACCGAGTGATCTACGTCGAGGTGTCGCGCGGCTGCCCGTTCCGGTGTGAGTTCTGCCTGTCGGCGCTCGAGATTCCCGTGCGGCTGTTCGGCGTCGATGCCTTCCTTTCCGCAATGCAGACGCTGCTTGATCGCGGAGCACGGCGGTTCAAGTTTGTGGACCGAACGTTCAATCTGAATGTCCGAATCAGCCAGGCGATTCTGCAGTTCTTTCTGGAACGCTGCGAGCCGGGTCTGTTTCTTCATTTCGAAATGATCCCCGACCGGCTTCCGGAGCCGCTGCGACAAATCATTGCTCAGTTTCCCGACGGCGTGCTGCAGTTTGAAATCGGAGTCCAGACATTCAGCGATCACGTCAGCTCGCTGATCAGCCGAGTGCAGGACAACGACAAGCTGGAGGACAACTTTCGCTTTCTGCGGCGGGAAACCGGGGTTCATCTCCACGCGGATCTGATTGTCGGACTTCCCGGCGAATCCATGGAATGCTTCGCGGCCGGCTTTGACCGGCTGGTGCAGCTAGATCCACAGGAAATTCAGATTGGCATTCTGAAGCGGCTGAAGGGAACTCCCATCATCCGTCACGATGATGAATGGCAGATGGTTTACAGCAGCCAGCCGCCGTTCGAAATTCTCAGCAATCGCCTGATTGACTTCGCGACGATGCAGCGTCTGCGACGTTTCGCACGATACTGGGATTTGGTCTCGAACAGCGGAAACTTTCGGTACTCCAGAACGCTGTTGTGGACGCATGCCCGGTCACCGTTCGAAGCGTTTTGTGAATTCTGTGACTGGCTGGCGGGGCATGAGCAGCGGTCATCCGGCATCCCGCTGATCCGGCTGGCTGAGCGGCTGTTTGATTTTCTGACAACAATTCGCGGGCTCGACTCAGGAGCTGTCGCGGCTGCGATCTGGGGCGACTACGTGCGCGGCGGAAGGACCGACAAGCCGCTGTTTCTGCGATCGTTTGACCTTCCGCCGCCGCATGAAATCACGGGACCCGTGAGCCGACTTCCCCGGCGACAGGCTCGACACGCGTCACCGGAACTTTCCGCACCGCAGCGCCGGTCGTGAATCATTCGCAGCAAAATTCGGATTCGCGCGAATCATCCATCGCTGCCGATGGTTTCTACTTCAGTGTCCTGTTTCTGGTATCCTGCGCTCGCTGTCAGAGCGAAACGGATCCCGGGACCGCAATGGTCCGTTCACGGTGGAATCGAAAGGAGAACGTTATGATTGCTGGACGAGTTGCTGGATCAATTGCCCGCTGCCTTCATCGAACGGCCATCACTGCGGCTGTGTTCGCACTGGCCGGCTGGACTGTGCCCGGCTGGAACGTGGCCCTGGCTGCCGACTGGGCGCGGTTCCGAGGTCCGAACGGGACCGGAATCGCCGCGGACGACCAGGCGACTCCCGTTGAGTGGAGTCCCGATCAGGGTGTCAAATGGAAGGCGGAACTTCCCGGCCCTGGAGTTTCCAGCCCGATTGTCGTCGGCGATCGAGTCTTCGTGACGTGTTACTCCGGCTACGGACTTGACCGCGAGAATCCCGGTGAAATCAGGGATCTGAAACGCCACCTGGTCTGCGTTGATGTCGCGTCGGGAAACGTGCTGTGGGACAAGACCGTCGACGTTGTTCTTCCTGAAGATCCGTATTCCGGAATCGGCGTGCCTGCTCACGGCTACGCGTCACACACGCCGGCTTCGGATGGCGAACGAGTGTACGCGTTCTTCGGAAAGTCGGGGGTCGTCGCCTTCGACATGGATGGCAATCAATTGTGGCAGACGAACGTGGGTTCTGAGTCCGACTCAAACGCATGGGGTTCGTCGTCCAGTCCCATTGTGTACGGAAACCTGGTGATCGTGACGGCCGCGGCGGAAAGTCGGGCGCTGGTGGGGCTGGACGGCGCCACCGGAAAGGAAGTCTGGAAGCAGGAAGCGGAGTCGCTGGACAACATGTGGGGAACTCCCGCGTTGGTGGAACTTCAGGACGGGCGAACCGATCTTGTGCTGCTGATTCCCTTCGAAATGTGGGGCCTGAATCCGGACAACGGCAAGCTGCGCTGGTACGCCGAAGCGACCGGTGCTCAACAGGCGAATGCCAGCGTTGTTGTGGACGACGACTCCGATGTGCTGTACGCGGTCACGAGTCGCAACGGAGGTTCCGTCGCGCTGAAGGCGGGCGGCAAGGGCGATGTTACGGCGACGCAGACCGTGTGGTCGGAAACCGACACCGGCAGTTTTCCGTCGCCCGTCTTGTACGAAGGTCGCCTGTATTCGATCGCCAACGGAACCATCAGCGTCATCGACGCAGAATCCGGTACCCGCCTGTCACAGACACGCCTTGCCGGCGGGACATCTCCGCCCGGCGGTGAAGGTCGCGGCGGCGGCGGCGGACGCGGGGGCCGTGGCGGCGGACGCGGCGGTTTTGGCGGACGAATGGATTATCCGTCACCCGTTATCGCCGACGGAAAGCTGTACTACCTGAAAGGCGACGGCGAGATGCACGTGTTTCGACCTGGTGATGAACCCGAATCACTTGCCGTGAACAAAGTCACTGAAGATTCCGAATCCTTCGGTGGAACTCCCGCCATCAGCAACGGAAGGATCTTTCTGCGATCCGACAAGCACCTTTACTGCGTTGCGAAGGAATAGCTTTCGCAGTCTGCCAAGCGCGTGCCGCAGACAAACGACATCCGGCTTGTCTCCGAACGCGTACCGCGGTCGAAAAAAATTCCGTGAATCTGAACGCCGAGTGTTCTGTGACGCTCGGCGTTTTCATCGCGCTGCCCGAAGGGAACACAGGCCGTTACTTCGGCGCCGCGGTCACCGGTGAAGTAT
The DNA here is from genome assembly GCA_041398785.1 of Planctomycetaceae bacterium. Lineage (NCBI taxonomy): Bacteria > Pseudomonadati > Planctomycetota > Planctomycetia > Planctomycetales > Planctomycetaceae > Planctomycetaceae bacterium. Next base: position 23,876 of record JAWKUA010000020.1, read on the forward strand.
CCGTCGCCGATGCCGTCTGAGCCGCGGCTGCGGGCGCTGCCGGAGCCAGTTTCTGCCAGGCCTCGTACAGGCCCCATGTTCCCGCAATCAGCAGTGCGAGGCAGGACGTAATCAGCAACGTATCCCACACGACTCCGGGCCGCAGCCGGACATCCGTTTCGCGATAACGGAAGTAGATGGAACTGATTCCGATCACGGGCAGCATTACAGCCTGCGCCATTCCGGCGGTGGCGATCAGCAGAACGGGAGCTTCGTATGTCAGAAACACAACGACACATGCCAGCGGCAGGATGACCGACCAGATTGTGACCAGTCGTCGCCGTTCGGTGGAATCAGCGTCGCTGGTGCTCAGGCCCAGAACGCCGATGAAGTCGGCGACCATGCGGGCGTTGCTGGCATTGGCAACCAGATACGTTGAATACAGCACGGCGATGGCACCGAATAGAAACAGCCAGCGCGCGTATTCGCCGAACACCGGCACGTAGCTTTCCGCCAGCGTGCTGACCAGTCGGTTCTTTTCGGGATCACGGCCTTCCGAATGCAGCACAGCCACGCCCATCAGGAAGAAGGCGGCTGTGGCGATCGTGTAAATGACCATCGACGCGAACGCATCAAACTTCATGACGCGATACCAGCCGACGGCTCGTTTCAGCCATGCGTCATTCGATTCGCGCGGACCGGCTGATCGAGCGTAGCCCTTTTCCAGACACCAGTACGGATAGCTGATCAGCTCCGTCGCGCCGACGCCGATGATTCCAAACGTCGCCAGAGCCGTCAGCAGCGCATGCTTGCCTTCCGGCAATCCGAACATCAGCCCGCGCATAATGTACTCGCCCGACAGTGCGTACTGATCCGTCTGCTGCAGAGAAATGACGTTGCCCATCGTGATCACCGTGAACGAAACCACCAGCACCACGGCGAAGCGTTCAATCAGGCGGTATCTCCCGACGAACAACAGCCACGCCGTGAGAAATCCGATGACGATCACCCAGATCTTCTGATCGATCGTGTTCAGTTCCGTCAGACTGTTTCCTTTTTCATCGACCAAAGGCTGCCCCTCGATGGCCATGTTCAGCAGGACCGTCCCGTGATCTCCCAAAGCGTCGAGGTCCCGCTTGATCCAGGCCATACGCTTGGCATCCCGCTGCGCCTGTTCCGGGGAAACTTCGCTGTCTGCACCGCCTGAAACGAACTTTGCGTAGGCCTGAATATCCGTTTCCGCCGGGATTCGGACAGCGTCGCGGTAGTCGCCGGTGAAGGGAAAGGTCAGCGCCATCGCCTGTCCGACTCCGCCGACAATGCCGCCGAGCTGACCAACCGTGGTCAGCATCATGATGGCCCACAGCAGGACAACCCAGTTCACACGTTTCAGCCGCGGCCCCGGCACGCGGGACAGCGCGGACAGAGTGGTTTCGCCGTGACTGATCGTAAAGCGGCCAAGTTCCAGTTGCACAAAGACCTTGACCAGGCAGCCGATCAGAATCAGCCACAACAGAGCGATCCCGGCCTGTGCTCCGGTCTTGGTGGTCATGATCAGTTCACCGGACCCGACGATATTTGCGGCGATGATCAGCCCCGGCCCGATTTGCCGCACGATAGCCCACAGCGACGTCGGCGGTTCGACAATGTCTCCGGACTGGCGACGGTCAAGTCCGGGAGTCTCAGCGGATTCAGTCATTCATTCGCTGCCTGGTTCAAATCTTGATAGACGGCGTCGGGTCAGGCTCACAGAATAGTCGCCGGAAAAGGAATTCGCACGCCAGCGACGGGACATTGCGAATGGCGCAGGACTCTGGAGCCCGGATGGGGATGATGTCGCGCATGGTCGAGTTGCGATTCGTGATTGCGTCTGTCGTTGCCAGCCTCGTGACTGTATGCGGATATGGCTACTGCGCATACGCTCGCAGTGCATTCATTCGTTTTCTACGGCACCAAATCGAGACGCGGGGCACCTCGGAGCCGAGTGCCGGTGCATGGCTGAGGCTACTCGATCGGGGAATTGTGCCGCCGGAGTTTGGCGCCGAAGTACCGGAGTCGCTGCAGCGGAAACTGGAGATTGCAGACTTGCTGTCAACGTGGTGGTACGTCTGGGTCGGCGTTGCATTCGCTGTCTGCTTTGCAGTAGCGACGGTTTGGCGCAGATGATTGATTTGTTAGTGCGGGATGGCTTTGTGGCTATTTCACTGCAACTGGATGGTGATTGCCGGCCGAGCGAATCGCGTTCTCCCCATCCAGTGCGCCGCATTTCTGATTGAGGCGGAGCCCGTCATGAAACAGTTAGCCCGTCGACTCCTGCTTTCCTTCTGTATGACCTGTGCGATCCTCTCGGCATTCGCCGATGCCGCGACTCAGGAAACGGCCTCCGGTGTGTCGTGGCGATACTCATCGTACGTCGCGGCCGGATTCGGTTGCGTAAAGATCCTAGTCATTACGGATGAGATCCAGTTGGCAAATCTCCGAGAGTTCTTCTCCCATTTGGAAACCTTTGTTCCGGCATCGCCTTACGGCTATCAAAATTGTTCGGTCCGCCGTCGATGCGAACGTCAATTCAATTCTGCCTGAAACGGTGGGGTTCCGGCTTTTCCCTCTTCTGCGCCTTTCCGCTTTGGTACTCAACGCTGTTTTTTTCCGTGTGGCCAGCGTGCTGCTGCGTGGCGTTGGTGCGCCGAAAGATCAAGTCTGTGCGACACTCCACGACAGAGCGAAATCCGTAGTCCGATGCAGCGCACGGGTGCCAGCCGCATCCGAGAATCCGGGAATCGGCTCTCGACCACTGTGTTTTGCGTTCATTAGGATACCCGGCCTGGCTTTTCGGCCGCACTCCGCCCTTCGCTCTGTCCGACTGAATCCCGATCGACGCGGGAACGAACGCGAACACTTATGGATCCCAGGTTCATCCGCAATTTCAGCATTGTGGCGCATATCGACCACGGCAAAAGCACGCTCGCCGACCAGTTGCTGCTGAAAAGCGGCACCATCACCGAACGCCAGTTTCGGGAGCAGATCCTGGACGACCTGGAAATCGAACGCGATCGCGGCATCACCGTCAAGGCGCGGTCGGTGACGATCAACTACACGTACAAGGGCCAGAAGTACGAACTGAACCTGATCGACACGCCGGGGCACGTGGATTTTCACTACGAAGTCAGCCGCAGTCTGGCGGCCTGCGAAGGAGCGCTGCTGCTGGTCGACGCGTTTCAGGGAGTGCAGGCGCAGACTGTCGCCAACGCGTACGCTGCCATTGAAGCGAATCTGGAAATCGTGATCGTCGTCAACAAGATCGATCTTCCGGTTGTGCGCATCGAAGAGGTGCTGGAAGAAGTCGAAACGATCCTTGGCCTGGACGCTTCCGACGCGCTGCGAGTCAGTGCCAGGACCGGGAAGAACGTGGAAGATGTGTTCGCGGCGATCATCGAACGCATGCCCGCTCCGTCCGGCGTCCGGGATGCTCCGCTGAAGGCACTGGTGTTCGACGCCAAGTACGACAACTACCGCGGCGTGATCACGTACGTTCGAGTCGTCGAGGGCTGCGTTCGCAAAGGCGACATGATTCGCTTCATGAGAGAAAAGCTGAATCACGAAGTTCTGGAAATCGGCCAGTTTCGTCCGGGACTGACGCCCTGCAGCGAACTGGGGCCCGGACAGGTTGGCTACATTCTGACGGGCATTAAAGACCTGAGCCATGTCACGGTCGGCGACACGGTGACGTTGCTTGGCAATCCCGCCCAGAAAGCTCTGCCGGGTTACCAAAAGCCGAAGCAGATGGTGTTCTGCGGCATGTATCCCATCGACGCGACGGACTTCGAAAACCTTCGCGAAGAACTGCAGAAACTTTCCCTGAACGATTCCAGCTTTTCCTTCCAGCCCGAAACCAGCGACGCTCTGGGCTTCGGTTTTCGCTGCGGCTTCCTGGGGATGCTGCACATGGAAATCATCCAGCAGCGGCTGGAAGGTGAGCAGGACATGGACCTGATCCAGACCGCTCCCAACGTCACGTACGAAATCAAGAAGCGAACCGGCGAAGTCATCACCATCGACAATCCTCAGGAAGTGCCGGACGCCGGCGTGATCGACGAATTCCGCGAACCGATTGCGCGGGTCGGGTTCATTGTGCCCTCCGAAAACGTCGGCGCGATCATGCAGTTGTGCCAGGACCGCCGCGGTGTCTACAAGAACACCGAATTCCTTGGCCCGCAGCGGGCTCAGATCATCTACGAGCTGCCGCTCAGCGAAATCGTCTACGACATGTACGACAAGCTCAAAAGCGTGACTCGCGGTTACGGCACGATGGATTATGAGATCATCCGTTTCGATCCGGCCGACCTGGTCAAGATGGATATCCTTGTCAAGGGCGTGAAAGTCGACGCGCTGTCGACGATCGTCCATCGCTCGACGGCCGAACGCCGCGGTCGGGCGCTGGTGAAGCGACTGAAGAAGGAAATCTCCAAGCACCAGTTCGAAATCGCCCTGCAGGCCGCCATCGGCACGCGAGTGATCGCCCGCGAAACAATTTCCGCGCTGCGGAAGAACGTGACGGCGAAGTGCTACGGCGGCGACATCACCAGAAAACGCAAGTTGCTGGAGAAACAGAAGGAAGGCAAGAAGCGGATGAAGCAGTTCGGCCAGGTCGAAATCCCGCAGAAAGCCTTCCTGTCCGTGCTGGAATCCACGCGGGAAGATTAGCCCGGAAGATTCGTCCTCTAATTACGACGGGACTTTGACCCCGTCGAGTTTGCGCGACGGGATCGGAGTCCCATCGTACTGGCTGCTCTTTCGGCGCGCGACTTGATCGGAGTCCCATCGTACTGGCTGCGTTTCTGGAGCGTGACCGAATCGTCGGCAGGGGTCGTTCTTCGCAGGATTGCTGAACCGCACGAATGATCCGGGTACTGCCGTGGCCCGGAATTGCGTGTCAGCGGCAGGTTTGGCCGAAGTTCGCGTCGGCATCAGCTGCGACCCGTCGAAGTTGGTCGCAGCGCCGATCCCGGGTGGCGTGAGTCGATCGTTCACTCGATAGACTGCGTCTTTCACGAAACAGTGAAACGACCGGGACGGCGGGCGACTCAGCATGAAATGGAATTCGGAAGTCTTCAAATCGGCACGGGTACGCTTGGGAGCGCTGTTCATCGCGCTGGCGGGACTCGGGTTTCGATACGCGGAAAGCTGGCTGTTCGACCCGCCTGAAGTTGTGCAGGGCGATGCGATCTTCGGCGACCACTGGTCCGGCATTCGAACATCAACCTCCGTGGCTCGGCAGCAGGTTGATCCGCAGCACAGCCGTTGGCGAATTGCCGTTGCCACGAATCGCAGCTTCGGACGGAACCATTCCATCGTTCCCGCGGGAGTGACGCGCATCAGCGGTCAGATTCAGAACATGCTGCAGACGATTCCTGAAACCGCTTTCGGTTTTGGTGATGTCACGGTGCCGCTGAACCGCGCGCGAGGAGCCTTCGTGCTGGATTCGGCGGAGCCAGGTCATTTGACGCTGAATGCCGTGCGGATGACGGATTCCGGTACGTTTTACGACGGTGTGAAGCAGATGCTGGAAGCGTCGCAGGTTCCGGAAATCATGGTATTTGTGCATGGCTTCAACGTGACGCTCGAACAGGCCACCGCCCGAGCTGCTCAACTGGCCGAAGACATGCCGTTTCACGGCGTGGTCATCGTATTTAGCTGGCCTTCGGCTGCGGAAAAAACGGGTTATGGCACTGACGCCGCCGTGGCCGAACGATACTTCTGGAATCTGGCGGAAGTGCTGGCGGAACTGCGTGGCCGGCTTTCCGAAGAAACTCGGCTGCACCTGCTGGCTCACAGCATGGGGAACCGCGTGACGCTGCGAGCCCTGAATGCTCTGGCCGGCAACATCGGACCTCACGGTGAAGAGCTGGTCCTGAAGCCGGCAAACATGCGCGAGCAGTTTCCTGCCTGGGGGACGTGGTCAACCGAACGAATCACCTCGCCCGCACTTGCGAGTCTGGTTCTGGCGGCCCCGGACGTTGAGGCTCACCGCTTCGAACACTTCGCTTCGTCAATTCGTCACGTTACGCGGACGATGGTGCTGTACGCGTCGGACTCTGACATGGCCCTGGAAGGATCGCTGCATTTCAACGGCGAAGGGCACCGCGCCGGCGACTCACGGGCTCGCGTGCGAGTCGACGGGATGAAGGTCATTCATGTGTCCGGAGTCAATCGACTGGACCCGTTGGGGCATTCCTACTACGGCAGCAATCCGGGTGTCCTGGACCAGCTGGCTCGGCTGCTGCGTCCGGTGAAGGTTCCGGAAACGGTCTCGGCAGCCGTCAGACTTGCCGGAACGGAGTCGCCGGCAGGCGCCGTTCAGCAGTGACGTTTCGAAACCGTCATGTTGTCTGCCGGCAACAAAGCCCGCAGCCCCTCTACGCAGCGCGGCGGAAGGATTCGCGTCACCGGAGGCACTTTCCTGCTGGAATGACCAGAGTTTCATTCCGCTCAGCACCTGATCCGCGACCTGCATCGCCTGGACCGCCTGGATTCCTGACACCATGGGGACGGAATGCCGGCGGATGCAGCTGATGAAATGCCGCAGTTCAGCCGTCAGAGCATCGGTGGCGTCGGCCTGAATACGTTCTTCGCGAATCCAATCGCCGAAGACACGATCCTTCAGAGTCATCGGGTCCGCCGTTGCGGCGATGATTGCGTGAACAAGTCCGGGCGATTTCTGAAACTGTCCGGCAGGCCGCCAGTGAGTCACTTCCCGGGACTGCATGTCGACACTGACACAGCCGGACGATCCCCAGATCTGCGCTGAACGTTCCGCTGCGGGAGCAACTCGGCTGGATGTGATGTCGACGATTGTCCCGCCCGGCATTCGCAGTCGCGCCATTGCCGTATCTTCGTGAGGTCCGATTGCCACGGCTCCGAACGATTCCACCGACACCGGCATTTCGCCCGCCAGCCAGATCGCCAGATCGATGTCATGAATCATCAGGTCATGCACGACTCCGATGTCGGTGGATCGAAAGCTGTACGGACTGACTCGCTGAAACCGCAGATACATCGGGTCGCGGACTTTGCTGGCGACGAGTTGCATCGCGGGATTGAATCGTTCGATGTGTCCGACCTGCAGCACCGCGCCGCTGGTCTTTGCCAGTTGCTGCAGCACTTCCGCGTCCCGCACCGTGGACGCCAGAGGTTTTTCGACAAGCGTGGAGACTCCCCGGCGCAGAAACCCCGACGCTGATTCGCGATGGAACACAGTCGGAGTCGCGACGACAACGCCATCCAGATCGTCCGGCAGGTCATCGGCGCTGGAGAACCACCTGGTCCCGAATTGTTCGGCGATGTCGCGTCCGTGATCCCTGCGGGCATCGACCACGCCGACCAGATCGACGTCGTCAAATCCTGAAAGAATTCTCGCGTGGTGTCGGCCCAGAGAACCGACGCCGACAACTGCCATTCGCAAGCGTTTCATGCCGCATCCCGCTGATCACTGGCGCCGGAATCGGTGTCCGGCTTCTTGTCGCGAAAGGCTTCCCTGGCCCGGCCCAGTTTTCCGGCTCGCTGGTTATCCACGAACGTCAGAAGCTGGGACAGTTCAAAGGGAATGACGCCATCCAGTTCTTCTTCGAAAATCGACATCACTTCATTCAGCGATTTTCGTTTGCGATACAGCAGACGAAACGCCTGTCGAATAACGTCGATGGAATGATCCGAGATGCCTGCTCTTCGCATTCCGACCACGTTCACGGTTTTCAGCGTCGGGTTGTCACTTCCCGCGGCCAGCATGAACGGAGGAATATCGTGCGGCACGCGGCAGCCTCCGCTGACGAAACTCAGCCGCCCAACCGTCGAGAAATGATGCACGACGGAGTTGCCGGAAATGATCGCGCCGTCATGTACGTGTACGTGGCCGCCCAGAAGAACGCCGTTGACCAGAATGACTCCGTCAAAAATCCGGCAGTTGTGAGCAACATGGCTGTTGGCCATAAACATGTTGCGGCTGCCGATGCGGGTGACGTGGTCTTCCTTTTCGGCTCCCCGATTGACGGTCACGCCTTCGCGAAACAGGTTGTCGTCGCCGATCACAACCTGCGTGTCGGAATCACGGTAGCTGACGTCCTGCGGTTCGCCGCCGATGACGCAGCCGGCGAACAGTCGGTTTCGCTTCCCCAGCGTGGTGCGTCCTTTCAGAACCACGTGGCTTTGAAGGATGGTGCCGTCTCCGATGGTCACATCCGGGCCAACCAGACAGAACGGTCCCACTTCGACGTCGTCGCCGATTCGGGCGGACGGATGGACCTGGGAAAGTGGAGAGATCTTCGGTTTCATGTTGATCGTCCTGATCAAGACCCCCGAGTTCCGTTTGCAGCATCGAATCCATTCGACCTGCCGCCCTATGCCGCGCGAGACCAGGCTCGCGCGGAATCGGCCTGAACAGCCTTCGCCAATCTGTGATTCAACTGATGCCCGCTTCGCCACGCTGTGAGGTGGCCCTGAATTTCCAGCCCGCTCAGAGCGAGGTCTCCGACGCAGTCCAGAATCTTGTGTCGCACAAATTCATCGGCCCATCGCAACTGATTCCCGATGACTCCGCCGCTGCCGACGACCAGCAGATCGCGGTGCTTCAGATGCTTTCCATAACCAAGCGACCTGAGCGCGGCGATTTCCGATTCCAGCACGAATGTCCGTGCCGCGGCGATCTCGTGGTAAAAACTTTCGGGAGTCAGCTCGATGGAATACGTCTGAGGCGGCACCTGACCGCGCCGTCCGTAATCCAGGTGATAGGTGACCGCCGCAAGTGGCCGCAGATACGGTCGCAGCAGCAGTGACTGGCGACCGGATTCATCATGCTGCGCGACGACACAGGCTGGCCTGTAGATGGCCGCAGGGCTGCTCAGTTCACAGGTGCCGGCGTCAAAGACCGCTTCACAGAATGCCTGGCAGGATCCGTCAAACGCCGGAACTTCCGGTCCCGTGATTTCAATATGACAGTTGTCAATCTGCAGTCCGGCCAGCGCGGACAGCAGATGTTCGACGGTTTCCACCCGAACATTCGGAGCCGACGCCAGCACCGTTCGACGAGGAGCGTGTGCGACTGACGACCACAAAGCCGGAATCCGCGGCGAATCTGCAAGATCGGTCCGCTGGAAGACAATTCCGTAGCCGGCATCCGCGGGGTTCAGAGTGACGTGAGCGTCGATGCCGTGAAACAACCCGGGGCCGTGCAGTTCCACACGGTTCTGAAGCGTCTTCTGAAACCGCCGATCCGTCGAAACGGCCAGCGCGGCGGATGGGGATCCGATGTCCTGTGTATCAGTAAAGACTCTGACCACGTGTGAATGTTCTCCGTCGATTCAATAGCAAAGCCGGCAACGGAATTCCCTGCTGGAAGTTTCCGTTGCCGGTCGTGTTGGCTGTCGCTGATTCGCTGATCTGCCGGCGGCCCGGAATCAGGCCGTGAGTTGCTCTACCGGCGGTTGCGATTCGGAGCCGGCGACTGAGCACTGGCAGGCTGTACCGGCGGGCGAGAAGCGTCAGACGAAGCTTCATACCGGTTGTTCAGGTATTTCAGCACGCTGTCGGTCATGTCATTTTCCGGCTGAAAGTAAAGGATCGTCTTGTTCATTGTCTGGACGGCTTCGGCCGGGGACGTCGAGTCGTCGATTTCCTTGCGGTTAAATCGCATGACGACGGTGAACTTCATGTGCTGAGCTCCCAGAGTGACCGCCTGCGTGACGTCGGAGTAAATCACCTTGAACATCTCCGATTCGCGGCGAGCGAGTTTTCGCTGAGTGGCGGCCTGGAAGGCCTGAATATCGCCCTTGGCTTCCAGCAGAGCTTTTTCACCGCGTTCGTATTCGGCGCTGCCCTGTTCAAATCGCTTCAATTCTTCCTGCATCTGCTTCATCACTTCGGCTTTCTGCTGCAGTTCAGCGTCAGCCTTTTCGATTTCCGCCTGCAGACCGGCACGCAGGTCTTCGAACTTCTTGTAGTTCTGGAAGACGTGGGCCATGTCGATCAGCCCGATGCTGCTGCGTCCGGCGTCCTGAGCAAAGACGTCTGAGGTGGAAGCCAGCAGGGTGATGGCGAGCAGTGAAAGAATGAGCTTCTTCACGTGGGGGCACTCCTTTGCCAGTTCAGCCCCGATCCGTGGGGCCGTGTTTTTTGGGGGGGTGAGGTCGCTGAAGCGTCGCAGGACTGTCTCAGACCATCCGGATTTGGTCAATACGATTGGCAATTTCGCGGCCGGCAAAGTGCCCTGGATTCCGCTGATAGCCCTCAGTTCGGCGATTCCTGCCGTTCCAAAAAGTCATCTCCATGGAATTGCCGTTTTCTGATAACAGTACTCCGTTGCGGCTTCGCGTTGAGCCCTGCATGGTGACACGGGAGTCACGGAGCGGCTCTTTCCCGAAAACGCAGATCGAAGCTATCGCACGGAGGCAGGGATGCAACCACGATCGCGACCGGTATTCCTGGTCACCATTCTGCTGCTGTCAGCGTACCTGCCGTGTCCGAGTGCGGCTCAGAGATCGGATCTTCCAGCGGCGAATTTCGGTCTGCTGAATGCCGACCCCATGGCACCGGAGTTTTCGCGAGGACCGGTTCGGCGGACCGCCGAAATTGCTGCCGACGCGAGATTGAACGACGTCTGTGCGATTGGCAGCAGCGTCTGGGCCGTCGGCGAGCGCGGCGTGATGGTGCATTCGAACGACCAGGGAACGTCCTGGACGACTCGCCTGTTTCCGTTCGAATGCAGCCTGCACAGCGTGTGTTTTCTGACGAACCGCATCGGCTGGGTTGCGGGCAGCAGGTTCGACCCGTATTCAAAACAGCTCCGCGGCGTCCTGCTCACCACTCGCGACGGCGGCGATTCGTGGAGTGCCGTTGACGGACGATCTCGCGACAGAAATTCTTCCGCCGGAGTACTGACCGGGGCAATCCCTGGCTACGACCTGCCCGGGATTCGGTATGTGAAGTATTTCGATCTGCAGAACGCCGTCGCACTGACATGTCAGTCCGAAAAACGTCGAGCGGCGCTGCAGACCGACGACGGTGGCCTGACATGGACACCGCTGGACAGCGACGTGGACCAAAGCGGCTGGAATCATGCAGCGTTTCTTCGGCCGGGAGACGGTTTGGTGGTCGGCACGGCTCTGTCCTACGGTGCTGTGGTCGCCAACAAGCTCATCAGCATCCGTCGTCCGTCGTCCACACTGCGTCAGGTGCGTTCGGCCAGTCTGAACGCTGAGGGCCAGGGCTGGATTTCCGGAGACGGTGGCTTTCTGCAGTACAGCAACAACGGCGGCATCACCTGGCAGGTTCCGCCGGCACCGCTGCCGCAGCCGATTTCGGAGGTCATGGATTTCGCCACGACAGCACAGCAGGGTTCGACGTTGTGCGTCGCCGGCAGCCCGGGAAGTCTGATCGTGAGAACAAACGACAACGGAAACTCATGGCAGTTTTCGAAGACGAACCAGGCGAGTCCCATCCGCAGAATGACGTTTGCCGGTCCGTCCGTCGTTATCGCCGTCGGCGAATTCGGCAGCATTCTGAAGTCGACGGATTCCGGAGTCACCTGGACCGGCGTGCGGAGTTCCGGCTTTCGAAGTGCGGTCCTGAGTCTGGTGACCGAACCATCTGATACGGCTCTGACAATGCTGGCTGCGGTTTCGGGCAACGACGGCTTTCGCAGCGTTGTCATTCAGCCGTCTGTCGAGAAGCTCGGGGCGTCTGATGAACCCGCAATTGGAGAACGATTCGCCGCAGCGGTCAGTCAGGTCGGCGGCAACGCAGCGGAACGCGACTGGATGTTGGCTCGCACAGCGCCTCAGCTCCACACGGTCAAGAAACAGTTGCTGGAGAGCTGGAATCGGCAGACAGACGGTCGACTGGGTGAGCTGCTTCCTCTGCGGCTTGCTCGCTCCATCAGAACCTGGCGGCCGGACGTCATCACAGTCGAACGTCGCGCTGAGGATGACCGGGTTGCGGAAATCTGGCTGGACGCAATCGACGTCGCTCGCCGTATTGCCGCCGGGATGGATCATCGTGGCGCTCCACTGGACGCTGTGGGACTTGAACCCTGGCAGACGTCGCGCGTGCTGTTGCGAACCGTCGACGCTGATCGATCGGCGCTGACGTATTCCTCCGATGACCTGCTTGTCCACCTGGCCACAACGCCGGGACTTGTGGCCGACTTCAGTCAGCAGGAACTGTCAAATCTCCACACGGACGGAACTTCCGCGGACGGATATTTCGAAGACGCCGTCAGCTATCGTGTCTACGAAAGTACCCAGGCCGCGGCGACGCCAAATCGCATGTTTTCCGGGCTGTCTCAACAGCCGGCGTCGGACTTTCGCCGCGCGGTGAATTCGGCTGGCCGCGGCAACATCGCGCCACTTGAGGAAACGCTGCAGAAACACCGAGTCTCGCAGTCCGCACTGACGGGACATGTTCACTATTTGAAGTCGGATGTCAGCCTGACGGCCGACGTTCGCGGCGTGGGTCTGGGGCTTCCGCCGGCGCTCGCACTGAAGCAACTGCAACATCTGGTGCAACTCCATTCGCAGCATGAAAACCTGGAAGGGCTGATCGCCGTATTGCAGGAAATCACTCGCCGCTTTCCGGAAAGCAGTGAAGCGATCGATGCCGCTGCGATGCTGTTCACGATCTATTCGTCATCGGAGATTCGATTGCTGAGGAATCGGACGAACGCCCGCTCCGGCGCTCTGCAGGTTGTCGGCGCGACGTCTGACATTCGCGGCCCGGAGCCTGAAAGTGAGGAGTTCGTGCAGCAGCCGGTTGTTCGACCGGCTGTCGCGCAATCGCTGGCGAATTCTCAGGGATCAGATCGTGATGCCGTCAGCGCACGCTGGGACGCTCAGGCGTCAACGGCGCTGGCTTTCGTTCGTGACTCCGGTTCTTCGTCGGGGGTGTCGGCACTAATGCTGTTGCGCGAGGCTGCGAATTTGAATCGCCGCCGCCTGTTCGGAGAACACAACGCGGTGTTATCACAGGCCGCCCAACAGGAAGGACCGTTCGCGGCCTTTGCGAGAGCGGAACTGCAGGCGGTCCACGGAGCCGCGCAGACCCCCATTCCGGCGGTCAATCTTCCGGAGGCCTTCGAGAAGCCGTTTCTCGACGGAGTTCTGAACGACGCCTGCTGGCAGGACGCGACGGAAATCCGGCTGCATTCCGTCGGAGATTCTGCCGGGCAGACCGATCCCGACTGCCTGTTGATGATGTCCTGGGATCGCGAGTTCCTTTACGTTGGCGCTCGGATGGAACGCGTGACACCGCTGGCCGGCGACGGCACGCGTCTGCCGGACCGCGAACATGACGCCGACCATGGCACTCTGGATCGCGTGGAATTTGCCGTCGACACGGATCGAGACTACGCAACCGCGTTTCGTTTTTCGGTCGACGAGTCCGGGCAAACCAGCGAACGCTGCTGGATTTCGGGCCGGTGGAATCCGGACTGGTATGTCGCGATGAGCAGTGACGAAAGCGTCTGGCGATTTGAGGCAGCGATTCCCGTTGCGGAACTCAGCGAGGAACCAGTCGTTCCGGGGATACTTTGGGCGGTCGAAGTGAACCGCGTGGTTCCTGGTCTACTTCGACAAGCGCTTGTGGTGGATGCAGATTCTGCCGGATCGCCGGCGGTCTCTGTCAGCGGTACTGAAGGCTTCGGTCTGATACGCTGCATCCGCAACCTTCGATAAGCCGCGCGGCGGGAGGGTTGGACGTCGACGACGTCGTTCGAATTCCCTTAAACGTGGCTTCCATCCATGCCCATTCTGATCGGCACAGACGAAGCCGGTTACGGCCCGAACCTGGGGCCGCTGGTCATTACCGCAACGTCCTGGACCGTGCCGGACAATCTGGATCCGGCGGAGCTTTGGTCCTGTCTGACGGACGTGGTCAGCAATGAACCGCCGAATTCTCCCGACCTTCTGCACGTCGGTGATTCAAAGCAGGTGTACAACTCCGGTCGGTCCATCGAACCGCTGGAACGATCCGTTCTGGCATTCCTGTCGCTGCTCCGTGAAACACCGCAGACGATTGATATTCTTGGTGCGGAGATTTCCGGACGAGAGTTCGGCGACGCTTACGCGGAAGAACCCTGGAACGACGGCAATGGATTCGCGGTGCCGGTTGCCGCGAACGTCGAACAGTTACCGGCGATGCAGGAACGGCTGCGATCGTGCCTGGAAGCGAATTCCATCCGCCTGAACGCGGTCTTCAGCCGGGTCGTGTTTCCTGTCGAATTTAACAGGCTTGTGGACGAAGCCGGTACCAAGGGTCAGGTTCTTTCAGCGGCGACTCTGGCGCTTGTGCGGCGCTGCACCGATGCCATTGCGGAGCCCGTCAGGGGAACTGTTGTCTGCGACAAGCACGGCGGACGAAATCGCTACGACGGCCTGATCGCGCAGGCATTTGACGATCAGTTTGTGTTTCGAACGCGGGAGTCCGGGCCGATCAGCAGCTATCGCGTTGGAGAGCTGCAGTTCTGCTTTCGAACCAAAGCGGAACAATTGCTGCCGGTGGCACTGGCGTCGATGGTCTCGAAATACGTCCGGGAAATCCTGATGATGCAGTTCAACGAATTCTGGCAGTCGCAGCTTCCTTCGCTGAAACCGACGAAGGGTTATCCGACGGACGCGAAGCGGTTCTGGCAGGACATTGCCGGAACCGCTCGCGACCTTCAGATCGAAAAACACCGACTGTGGCGCCAGCGGTAACGCGGCTACTGCGGCAGACGACCGGTATTGACCACTGGAAACGATCCGGTCACCGACCGCATGAATTCCACCAGATCCAGCTTTTCCTGCGGCTTCAGATCCAGCTTGACGATCTTGTCGCTGAGCCATTTGTTGGGTGTTCCGCCCTTGTTGTAGTGCTCAACGACTTCTTCAAGCGTGGCCATGCTGCCGTCGTGCATATACGGAGCCGACAGCGCGACGTTTCGAATTGTCGGTGTCTTGAACGCTCCGCGGTCCTTTTCCTCTTTGGTAACGACAAAGCGTCCGAGATCGGGCATGTCCTTGTCCATTCCAACGCCCAGATTGTGATACTGCTCGTCAGCAAGATTCGCACCGACGTGACAGTTGCTGCACCCGACTTTCTTGCTGAAGAACAGGTCGCGTCCCCGAACCGCGCTTTCGGACATGGGATGACTACCGGCCGCGGCCTTCGCCGTTTCGTACTCAGCGTATGTCTCCGGGTCATCTTCTTTCAGATCCGCCAGATCCTGCTGATCGAGCTGTTCGAACCGCTTCAGCGTTTCGGCATAGTCAAATGGTGTCGGGCCGGTGACGATTGCTCGTTCGAATGCCGCGATCGACTGCCCGACGGTATCGATCGTCAGGCCGCGATCGGGATAAATTTTCTTAAACTGCATCGCGTAGCCGGGGATCGATTTCAGGCTGGTGACGCACGCGTCGTGGGTGTTGCCCATCTCAATCGGATTCGCGATGGGGCCAACGGCCTGCTCTTCCAGTGACCCCGCGCGGCCGTCCCAAAACTGCTTGTCACTGAGAATCCGGTTGTAGCTGATCGGCGAATTGCGTCCACCGACCTGGTTCTGAATGCCGACACCGGTGGCGGTGTGGCGGGAGTAACCTTCCTGTGGATGGTGACACGTCGCGCAACTGATCGTTGAGTCCGCCGACAGACGTGTGTCAAAGTACAACTGCCGTCCGAGTTCAATCTTTGCCCGAGTGAGCGGGTTCCTGTCGAGTCCCTTGATCTGCGCCTCACCGAGTTTCAGACCGGCAGGAAGCGTGATGTCCAGGACTTCGTGATTGGCCGGATTATTCAGCCATGATTCAATGTCGGCATTTGTCAGAGGCCCCGTGCCGGGGATGCCGGACGTCAGTGGGTCGATTCCAAGCGTCACGTTATCTCCCGCGGCGCACCAACCGGATGCGGCGTGCACGGCGACAACCATCAGCATCAGTTTCAGGGACTTCGAAGCCATATTGTTTCTCCACTTTCAGGGCCAGTCATGTTCAGTTTTTTCGACGAGTTCAGTTTAGGAACCCGCCGTTTCCTGTCCAGGCTGTCACGGCGCGCGAACCTGGTCGTCAGTGACCGCATCCAGGAATTGCCGAATCGTGTCGCGGATTATCCGGAGTCGAGCGTTTTCGGAAATGAGAGTCTGCAGCCGGTCGCAAAGATCGGCGGCGCTTGGGCAGGCGGGCAGCGGGGTTTCGATGGTGGGTGTTTCAGGAACCAGCACGTTCGCCATCCAGTCGAGTACCTCCTTCAGCCCTGATCCGTCTCTGGCCGAAGTTCGAAAGGCCGACGCCCGCTGGTCCCGTGCCAGCGATGACGGCAGAAAGCTCCGCGGGCTTACATCAGATTTGTTCATTAGCACAGAAAACGGAACGGTCGGCGGGATGATCTTCATGAGCCGGTCGTCCTCCGGGCTCCAGCCGGGAATCGCATCTACGATCAGCAGACACGCGTCGCAGAAATTCAGCGCCTCAACAGCGGCCGCGATGCCGCGGGCTTCCGTTTCGCTGTCCGCGATATCACGGATTCCGGCCGTGTCGATCAGACGAAACGGCCAGCCATTCAGAGTTACGTCGACCTCCACACGATCGCGCGTCGTGCCGGGCTGGTCAAAGACGATAGAACGTTCGAACCCCACGATCGCATTCAGCAGGCTGGACTTGCCGGCATTGGGCTGCCCGATGACGACAACCTTCCACGGTTCCGAAAAGTGCTCACACATCGACCGCCATCTCTGCAGTTGCTGCAAGCCGCGGTGAATTGCGTCGACGGAAGTCTGCTCCGAAAGGCTGTTTAGGAAGTCTCGGAGTCGCCCCTGCAGTTGAGCCAGCAAGAGAACGGCTGTGGTTTGTGTCCGGCACTTCAGCAGTTCCCGGCGTAATTCTGCTTCAAGGCGGAATTCCGATGCCCCGGAATGCATGGTCGGGCCTGGTGTGCCGGACGTTTCGTCTGATGTCGAAAGGTCACGTGCGATGCGGTTCACGGCTGCTGGTCCGCCGTGGCAATGGACTTCCCAGGCGTCCGGGGCGACTCGCACGATAACGACGTCTTCACCGCGCCAGGAGCCAGACAGAATCCGATTGATCGCGGCAGTGGCGGGATCGCGACCCGAGTGCGACTTGAAGCAGCGGCGGAAACTTTGCGCCGCGTGGTTCTGCGTCATCTGCGCCAGGATCACCGCGACTGCGCCGCGCCCGGGAGGCGTCAGTTGGCGAATACAGGTCAGACCGGATGGAGTGGATTCGGTCACGGGGCGTTTGCGGTCATCGCGTAAGGACCGGTTTCTCCTGGCGAATCGTGCTGTCCGGGCGGCAAGGATCTCCGCTACGGATTGAAGCGTTCCTGTCGGCAGCAGGAACATCAGCGGACGCGATTTCCGGCTGTGATTCGGCACCTTCGCCGCCTGAGTTCACCAGTTGTTTGCCGGTACGCGCCGAATCATGCGGTCCGCGGAACCAGCGCAGCATGACCAGCGTTGCCGGGTACGTCACCAGCCCGCCCAGCGGTGCGACAATCAGTGTGCCCAGGCACAGCGGCCGGCCAACGTGAAACGCCAGTTCGCGAATTGCTGTCCACCAGCCCGCGAATCCCTCGAACGTCAGAATGTCGCGAAACTGTTCGACGGTTGCGGTGCCCGGAAGAAATCGTGTTCCCACCCAGTAAAGCCCGTAATAGATCGGCACCATAGTCAGTGGATTCGACACATAGATCATCAGCAAAGCAGCCGCGCGATTGAAGTAAAACAGGCGGTACGTGGACAGCGCGATCGCCATCACCACAACCGTTTGCAGTCCGACCGTCGGAGTCATTCCGACAAGCATGCCGATCGCTGCTCCCAGCGCGATCGCGTGAGACGTGTCGTCCAGCGAAAGGACGCTGCGAAGCACCGTTCGAGGGCTTGACCAGATTCGCAGCAGCCTGCGCCACATGGATTCCGCTTCTACTTCTGGACCGGACGATCGCCTGCCGATTTCGGGGCCTCGATCCGGAACCGAGCAACCTTCCCGTTTCCGCGACCGCGGTTCGAATTGATTCCTGTCGGCGGGTGAAAACGCCGTGAGCGTTCCGCGCGGCGGAACATCACATTTTTTCGGCGATTTCCGAGTATACGCTGCCGTCGCCGGAATCGTAAAAGGCGTAACCGCAAATAGCAGCCGTCCATGGCAAAACAGCGTCTGTCTTCCCGATCATCGGCATTTCATGCTGCGTTTGGGAATTCCGACCGACGCAAAACGAATCAGGCGATGAGTTCCTCCACCACTTTTCCATGCACGTCCGTTAATCGAAAATCCCGTCCGGCGTAGCGGAACGTGAATTTTTCGTGGTCGAAACCCAGCAGCCGCAGGATCGTTGCCTGCAAATCGTGGACGTGAACCTTGTTTTCGACAGCACGAAATCCAAAGTCGTCGGTCGCTCCGTGAACATATCCGCCGCGCACGCCGCCTCCGGCCAGCCATGTTGTGTAGCCCCAGTGGTTATGGTCCCGGCCGTTGATTTTTCCCGCGTTGGAACCCTTCTTCGGCAATTCCACGGTCGGCGTCCGGCCGAATTCTCCGCCCCAGATCACCAGTGTTTCGTCCAGCAGCCCGCGCTGTTTCAGGTCGGTCAGCAGAGCTCCAATTGCCTGGTCGCACTGTCCCGCCAGACGCCGATGGTTGATTTCAATGTCGTCGTGATTGTCCCACGGCTGGCCGTCTCCGTGCCAAACCTGAACGAAGCGAACACCGCGTTCCACCAGCCTGCGGGCGATCAGAATCTGTCGTGCCTGAACTCCCTTGCCGTACAACTTGCGGATGTGTTCCGGTTCGCGGCTGACGTCGAACGCATCCGCGGCTTCCGTCTGCATGCGAAAAGCCAGCTCAAACGACTGAATGCGTGATTCCAGTTGCGGATCACCCGAGTTTTCCCGGACGTGCATGGCGTTCAGAGTTCTGAGTAACTGCAGTTGCCGCGCCTGCTGTTCCGGCGGGATGCGGTCGTTGCGGATATTCTCAACCAACTGCTCCACGCTGGTGTTTTTCGTGTTGATATAAGTTCCCTGATACACGCCCGGCAGAAATCCTGCCTGCCAGTTCTGTGATTCCTGGATCGGATACCCTCCGGGACACATGGCCACAAACGCCGGCAGGTTCTGGTTTTCCGTGCCGAGCCCGTATGTCAGCCAGGAACCCATGCTTGGCCGCACGAGTCGGGCGTTTCCGCAATTCAGCAGCATCAGCGAAGGTTCATGGTTGGGAACGTCGGCGTGCATGGAACGAATGACGGCGATGTCGTCGATGCAGCGGCCCACGTTAGGGAACAATTCACTGACTTCAATTCCGCTTTCCCCGTACTGACGAAAGCGGAACGGCGACGCGAAGGCTGCACCGGTCGGCCGTTCTGTTTTCAGATTTCCGCCCGGTATCTCCCGTCCGTGGTGCTTTGTCAGCATCGGTTTGGTGTCAAACGTGTCAAGATGCGACGGACCGCCGTTCATGAACAGATGAATCACGTGCTTGACTCTGGAAGGGAAGTGAGCTCCCTTCGGCAACATCGGATTCGTCCCCTGAGTCAGGTCAGCGGCACCGGCCGACGACGCCAGCAGATCTGTCAGCGCCAGTGACCCAATGCCCATACCGCAGCGAGCCAGCATTTCGCGACGACTGGTCAAAATCGGTCCGGCGACGGGCGTTGTGCTGTGTGCCAAGTCCATAACAGTAGGAATTTCTTTCAGCGGACTCTAATTCAGTTTACGAACATGAATTCGTTCGTCATCAGCAGCGCCTGTGCCAATTGCGACCAGATCGCCGAATCTCCGGTGTCCGCCGACGTACCTGCGAAATCAAGCGCGGCTGATGTTTCTTCGGCCGTCGGCTCCCGCTGCAGCACAATCCGGAACAGTGCTGAGACTCGCGCCTTCGAATCGGTGATGTCGGCGGACTGAAGCCTTGCCGCAATCGCATCAGCCTGTTCCATCATGAACGGATTATTCAATTGGAACAGCGCCTGCTGCGGAACGGTGGTTTCAAATCGTCGGGGCGCGTGCGTGTCCGGGCTGGCCAGATCGAACGTTCGGAAGACTCCCGGAAGGTTCTGCCGGTCGATTCGGGAATACACCGCACGGCGTTTTGGAAAGGGCTGCGTCGTGATGTCGACGGAAGGACCGCCGATCGACGCGTCGAGTTGTCCCGATGTGGCCAGGACAGCGTCGCGGTGAGCTTCAAAGTCAAGCCGTCGCCGATCCATTCTCGCCAGCAGACGGTTTTCGGCATCGACTGCCGCCGCATCGGGCCGGCGGTCGCTGCTTTGCCTGTACGTTCCGGAAATCATGATGTGCCGAATGACGGTCTTACGCGACCAGCCGTGATCGATGAAGTATCCCGCCAGATAGTCGAGCAGTTCCGGGTGACTCGGCGGATCGCTGCGAAGTCCGAAGTCGCTCGGGGAATCGACCAGTCCCCTGCCGAACAGATGCATCCAGATGCGATTCACCGCCACTCGAGCCGTCAGCGGATTATCGGGGCTCGCGATTTTTTCCGCGAGCTCGCGCCGTCCGCTGCCCTGCTGAAACGGTTCCGGTTCGCCGGCGGAAAGCGCTGTCAGAAAATGCCGGGTGACCTGCGGTCCGCGGTTACCCGGACTGCCTCGCAGAAACACGACCGGTTCCCGAGGCTGATCGCGATCCACCAGACGCAGCGGCCACGGTTCGCCGCCTGGTTCATCAGACGAATCAAAGACGCCGTACAGCGCGTAGTAGTCCGTCTGCGGAACCGGATCGTACTTGTGATCGTGACACCGAGCACACGCGACTGTGAGCCCCATCGTTCCGCGAGCCACCAGGTCGATGCGGTCGTCGATGATGTCGTGCTTGTTGTTCAGGAACCGTCGGCCACGCGTCAGGAATCCCATCGCCGCAAGGTTCTCCGCCGTTTGTTCGTCGGGAAACGTGTCCGCCGCAATCTGGCGAATCAGGAATTCGTCGTACGGCATGTCGGCGTTCAGGGAACGAATGACCCATTCGCGAAACTGCCAGGCATTGGCATATTCGCGGTCCTGAGTGAACACGTAGCCCTTTGTGTCCGAGTAACGGGCGACATCCAGCCAGTAGCGTCCCCAGCGTTCACCGAATTGTGGTGAGGCAAGCAGTCGATCCGTGAATTCGTCGAGCCATTCGTCTCGCTGCTTCGCGCTGGTTGGCTCGGCAACTACAGCGATGTCCAGAAGATCCGCAGCGGCCAGATCTTCGGGATTTGGAGGCAGTCCGACGATGGCAAACGATAACCGCCGGACCAGCGTTCGAGCCTGTGCCGGTTCAGATCGATTCAGATTCACGTCACGCAACCGCTGGTCAATGAATGCGTCGACCGGATGCGCGTCGCCGGTCGTCGTGTTGACAGCCGGAACGGAAGGACGACGGATGGGTTGAAACGCCCAGTGCTGCTGCCAATTGCCTGTGGCTGCGGCTGATCCGAATTCGGAAGCTTCCGGCCAGATGGCGCCGTCCTGCACCCATCGCGTCAGGATTGCAATCTGATCATCGGAAAGCTTTTGGTCCGGGGGCATCCGTACGTCCTCGTCAGGCCATGCAATGACCTGCAGCAATCGGCTGCCGTCGGTGTTGCCAGGCTGAACCAGCGGCGAGGACGACGCCGACCCCGCCAGTACCTGAACTCGGGAATCGAGCCGAATGTCGGATTCCTGAGTTTCCGGACCGTGGCACTGAACACAGTTTTCCACCAGCAACGGCCGGACCTTGCTCTCGAAGAAATCCGCACGTTCGTCCGCCTGCAATCCGGGTGCGGCAGACAGCACCCACGCGGCGCACAGATAGAACACAGGACGCGTCATTTCAGGAACTTCGTAACAACTCGGCGGGAGGACAGGGCAGGGCAGGTGACGGAGTGCAGTCAGGCTGACCGGCACTGGCGGGGATCTTGAAATCATACCGTGCGACGGTCTTTGAGTCGACGAAATGGTCCGGCGGCATTTCACACACCTGGTCCGGTTCTGCCGGTTCAATCATTTGTTTTGCAGCAGGTCAATCTGCAGCCGCGCCACATGCCACATGAAGTTCGGGCCGAACCCGCCGGTTCGCGGCCATTTACGAGACACCGCGCGCCCCAAATATCGCTTCGCGGCTTCGAAATCCGGTTCGGGATTCCCGCCCTGCTGCACGACAAGGTGCATTCCGATGTACAGCTCCGTATAGAAAAGTCGCTTCTCCTTTTCTTCGGCGGAAATGTCGGAGGGAATCGCCGCCAGTGCTTCTTCGGCGCTCAGCGTACCGTCGAAAAGCCTGTACACCGCGGGAAATGGCTCGCGATCGTCTTTGTCATACCGGATCAGTTCCTTCGCAGCATGTTCACCGCCCTTCGACTTGTACTGAGACAGATATCGCCAAATGCCGTTTTCGCGATCAACGTTGTCAAAGCTGTGATACTTCTCGAATTGCTGCGCCGCGGCCTGAGGTTCGTCCGCAAAAAAAAGCGCGATTCCAAGTCGCCAGTGAGACGCATCAAGTTCGCGGTTCAGTGAGACCATGCTGCGATATTCACTAACTGCCTGCTTGAACTGACCGAGAAAAAAGTAAGCGTCGCCGCGACGCGAGTGTACCTGGACCGCCCTGGGATCATCCGCATCCGGAGCGGGGAAATCCGTCAGAACTTTTTCCGCCTCGTCGCGAATTGCCTGCCGTGCTTTCTCCGTCAACGGCTGGTCCTCCTCCGTGGCCGAAACGGTCGGCGACGATTCGTCACCGGCGTGAACGTCCCCGATCGCGACGCCAACCAGCGACCCGATTCCAACCGAAAGACTCAGAGCAGAGATGATTGACGCGTGATTCCGGCGCATAAGTGGTCCTCGTGTCCAAACTGTGAATTGGCGTGCAATGTCGCGGGATGAAGTTTCTTGTCGCTCGATTTTGGAAAGCGCCGAGCCGATCCGGAAGGTGATTGCGCTGGTCTTCACGGCGGTCCGTCGGATTTCCCTTAAAACGCTGCCGACCGTCGCTCGACCTGTGCAACCGCGATCGACACAATTCGGTCGCCAAGTCAATTATGAGCGATAAGGAAACTTCTGAGTACCTGCACGAGGCGATCATCATGACTTACAAGCAGTTGTTCCTGTTGATCCTGACGATCTGGTCTGCCGAACTGTGTACCCGACTGCTGTTCGACATGCTGCTGCCTCCACAGATGGAATACCGCACGGTTTACCTGGAAAAGGATCCAAAGAAGAACCTGTTCCTTGGCAGCAGTCTGGGAGATCTCGGCGACCGCGGCTGGAAAATTGTCAGCGTCAATCCGGATCCCGACAACTCTCAGCAGATGATTGTCTTCATGCAGCGGCAGACGATTCTGAAGCTGAGCGAATAACCGGAACGATTCCATGATCCGACCACATCACTGTCCCATCTGCGACAAGGCATTTCAGCAATCGGCCGGTTCCGACAATTCGTACTTTCCGTTCTGCAGTGATCGGTGCCGGAAGGTGGACCTGTTTCGCTGGTTCGACGGCAGGTACGCGGTTGTCGAAGATCTCGATCCGCAGGTCGCTGAATTCCTGCGACATGACCCTGACATCGAAGTGCAGGAATCAGGCGACGCGATGTGATTTTCGGCGTCGATACAATCCGGCGATACTCAGCGCCGCAAGTACCAGCAGTGATCGGGGCTCCGGCACGGCTACCAGTTCCGGATACAGGAACTGGCGCGTGCCGTAGTCGTCATTGGTTAATGGCACCAGATTCGAAAGCGGATTTGTCGGCCCGATTCCCAGACCGTTCGACTCCATCAGAATGTCCACGCCGCTGAGTGCAAACTGCGATCCGGGAACGCTGAACGTACTGAGACCGACTGAATTCGCCGGATCGAGCGGGTTGACCAGATCGGCCCACGAATTCGTTAACGTTCCCAGCGGATCCGATGCGCTGTAGTTGTCGTCAAGGAACGTGCCGCCCAAATCGACGTCACCCAGTCCCAGAGCGTGCCCAAGTTCGTGGGTCAGCAGGCGTCGAAAGGCATCCAGCGAATACACCGCCGCCGAATTATTGTTCAGGTGCAGGTCAACGCCCTGAATCGTGACTGACGAAGCGTATCCGGCGACGCCGGAGGTGAGCGTCACCGGAGTACCAAACGACGAAACGGCCGTCAGCCCTCCCAGTCCCGCGCCGCCCGCGTCGGAGGCGATCAGATCGATTTCGGCACCGTTGATGTTCAGAGTTCCGAAGCCTGATCCCGTCACAACCGGTGTTGAGAAGTCGGACACGAATTGAATGGAAGTGCCGAACCCGGAAACCGGATCAACCGACGTCCACGCGCCAAACGCCTGGTCGACCGCCTGCTGGAACGCGGTAACCGTGGGAACCGAGTTCCAGGAAAACTGGTCTCGAAACGCCTGATACGACCCGCCGCTGACGCTGTACCGCAACCCGCCCGCCAGCGAACGTTCATTGCCTCCCACGATCCGCGGCGCCGCATCCC
This sequence comes from Planctomycetaceae bacterium, assembly GCA_041398785.1. Classification (NCBI taxonomy): domain Bacteria; kingdom Pseudomonadati; phylum Planctomycetota; class Planctomycetia; order Planctomycetales; family Planctomycetaceae; species Planctomycetaceae bacterium. The sequence continues at coordinate 48,328 of JAWKUA010000020.1, forward strand.
AGCGAGCTCCGAAGGGCGAAATGACTCCCGCCCGGCACAGCGGCGAACTCATCAGCACCACCGCCGCAAGCAACCATCGCATCCACGCGTCCTCACAAAAAAAGCAGAGACCGACAACCGGCCTCTGCTTGATTCAGGAACGAATCGAACGTGATCGCGGTGTCCCGAGTCACGAGATTTCCGCGTATTTAACCGACGCCGGCTTTCGCCTTCGCGAGCGAACCACGAAAACCCCGGCCCCGATCAGTCCCAGCAACGCGAAGCTGGAAGGCTCCGGGACGGCGGTTACGGTGATCGCGGTGCCAAGAACTGCCAAACCATTGTCAGTTGTAATCGAAAAATCCAATAACCCATCGTTAAGGTCGGCAGAATTGAAGCCCGGGACGCTATTGAAGCTAAACGTCGTCGTCCCCACAACATCTGCGACGTAAGTAAAGGAAGCGAGTACGTCGCCGTCTGCCAAAATGGCTCCAGTCTTCGCGAAGGCCGTAAACGTCCGTCCTGCTGGGATGTCTGGCATCGTCTCTTGAGGCGCATCGAAGTCACGAACGATAGTCGGTGGCTCCAGGATCGCCGGAAGCGGGTCAAACTTGGGGCCCACCATTTGGATAGGCGCATCGTTGGCATCACCCGTATTCGCGACAATCTGAGCGCCAAATGCAAGCCAAGTCTGCCCAATCAAGTCGGGCGTCGGGTTGGTTGCGACTATCTGAATCGTGACCGACGTCCCCTGACTCACCGTCGTGGGGCCGACCGGTACCAGCGAAAACATGATGTCAGCATTTGCCGTGCCGGCGAGAACAACGCACGCCGAAAGCCAACTGATTGCTCGAATAACCATGGTCTGTTCCATTTGATGACTGCAGATGTTGAGAGGATCTTTCACATGCTGTGAAGCAACGCGGAGTTCACGCAAGAATTTTTGTCATTGAAATTGTCAAAACCACTGACCTTGTCTGTCTGAAACACGTTTGCAACTGCTGTCCTGCCGTGTAAGAGTGAGCCGGTAGTTCCCTGCAGCAGGCACCATTAACCCCGCAAGTACCACACTTGGCATTGGCACACCCTGTTATGAGTGTGTTTATCTTGATAGTGGGCAGGAAATTCGCCTCTACCGGGGAATGGGGGTGTTGCTGAAGGATCGGTCGATGAAGGTTTGCTGATGTCTAACCGGTGGCTGACGCCAAGAGCAGAGGTTGTGTCGGCCCGCCGGGCCTGAAGCGCCGTTCAATCAACACCCCCATTTTCCGGATGTGCAAAAATCGGGGGCAAGAGTCGACGGTCGCATGCCGTGCGTCGGTGTGGTGTTCAATTCACCGCCCATGGCTCCCGGTCATCACGAACGTCGTCGACAACGGCCTGTTGAAAGCCGCCGTGTGCCCGGGTTGATGAGTCTCGAAGAGATCAGCCGGCAACTGCATCAGGAATGTCATTGCGTCGGTCTGAAGGAAACGGACATCGTGGTGGCGCTCTGCCAACTGCGAGCTCTCTTCGAAAGCGAACCCAATCTCAGTGGAAAAACGACTGGGCCTTCCTCAAACCAGCCAGACCACGAGCTTATCTGGTGCAAACACTGGCCTGCCGAACGCGAGAAACAGCCGGCCGCGCCGCATCCGGCACCGACGTAGTGTCTTGCGATCATGTCGACGAGCGTTAGCAGGTCACGTCTTCAATTTGCGCAATCCGCGTTGTTCGCGCGACTGGTTGACCTGAAGAAGGGCGGCGGGAACTCGGCCGATGAATCGTGTCAGTTGTGAGCTGGAACAGCCCAGCGCTGCCGCAGCTGTACGTACGTCGAAGTCCTTTGCGTCAATCGCGTCGAGTGCCTCGGCCAGCATCGCCGGAAAATCCGTATGTTGTTCATTGCAGGCGATTCTGCCGCCGCGGCACCGCTGCCGCCACAGTTCGGAAGGTTCCACGACCGCGGATTTCACCGCACGGACTCGAACGGACAGCTCCATTCGCAGCCGGCGAATCGCCATCCGACGGTTTTGTTCCTGACTTCTGCGTTCGCCGGCGAATGCGCGGATGCCGGTCGGCTGATGAATGATCTCGATGGCGGTTTCGACCTTATTTCGATGCTGACCTCCGGGACCGCTGTCGCGGGTTCGCCGGATTTCGCAGTCGGAAAGCAGCTTGTCTTCAGAAAGCATGCAGGGATGCACCGACGGAACTGGCCGGTCCGGGGAGTTTGCCATCGAGCTTCTGACACCAATTCGGATGATGGAAATCGGCAGGCATCGTAGCGTTCCCCACCGCAGCGACGTACTCTGCGCCCCGTACCGCGCTGCATCGGCGCGATTCGGCGGCTTTCGGAAATCTCGACACGGCTCATTGTGATGAACTTCGGTCTCGACTGTCTGGCAACCTACCGCAACCACGGTGTGCAGTTCGACTACCCGGACGTCTGGACGCTCGACGAACAATGCGACGGTGACGTGATGATCACGGTTTCAACCGAAGGCACATGCTTCTGGGCGCTGAGAATCCTGCCGGCATGTCCGTCGCCGCCGGACGTTGTGAATTCGTGCGTGGAAGGGTTTCGGCAGGAATACGGCGACGTGGAAGTGACGGAATCCGACTGCCGACTGGCGGAAATGCCAGCGTTTTCTCGTGAACTGAGTTTTGAATGTCTGGAACTGCTGAACTCCGCGGGATTGCACAGTGTCCGGACGTCGGAATTCACTCTGCTGGTCTGGTGGCAGGGAACGGACCACGAACTGCAGCCGATTCGACGGGTGTTCGACGGGATGACTGCGTCCGTCAGAGCACTGGCCCTGCTGGACGAATAATCCGCCGCGAGTCGGCCGTTCACGCATCGCCATCGCCGTTCGCTGATGCTCGACCGTCGCGGCGGGAGTCGGCATAATCCCGCCACCGTTGCCGGCCGTCGCAGTCGGTTCGCCGTTTCTTCGTCACGTCGCAGCCGACTTTCCTGATCCTTACTTCCGCTACGCGCCATGCCTGTCACCAGCCATCCGACACCTGAAGTCTTCCGTGAACTCGCGGCGCAGGCCAGGTTCGTTCCGGTATTCCGGCAACTGACTTCCGACAGCCTGACGCCTGTGACGGCGTACCAGCGGCTATGCGAAGGTGACTGGTCATTCCTGTTTGAAAGCGTTGTGGGCGGCGAGCGGATCGGACGCTACAGCTTTATCGGCAGCCGGCCCTTCTTGTCGATCACCGCGTGGTCGAAACGCGTTCAGGTGCGCGACGCCGACGGAAGCGTGCGCGAATGGATCAGCGAAGATCCGCTGAAGGATCTCGATTCGCTGCTGGCAAAGTCCACGGGGGCGCACGTGCCCGGTCTTCCCCGATTCTGCGGCGGAGCCGTCGGCTATGCGGGCTACGACACGGTTCGCTACACGGAAAATCTGCCGAACGTTCCCGACGACGATCGAGGACTTCCCGACCTGTGCTTCGCTCTGTACGACGGCATGGTGGTATTTGACCACATCCGGAAAGTTGTGCTGGCCGTGGCTCTGGCTGACACGCAGGACAATGACATCGATGCCGCTCGCGCCGCGGCGGAACGGCGGCTGCAGGACATCTGTGATCGGCTGGCGCACGCGGGCGATGCCGTCGCGCTGACCGACATTGATCTGACGGTGGAGCCGGATCTGTCCGCGGAGTCCAACTTCAGTCGCCGTGACTTTGAAACGGCCGTTGACAGTTGCCGCGAATACATTCGGGCGGGCGACGTGTTTCAGGTCGTCATCGGACAGCGACTGCGGCACGCCAGCCGTGCGAAGCCGCTGGATGTTTACCGCGCACTGAGAATGGTCAATCCCAGCCCTTTCATGTTCCTGCTGAAGACGCCGGAAGTCCACCTGGTCGGTTCGTCGCCGGAAATCATGGTGCGCGTCGAAGACGGAGAGACCACGATTCGGCCGCTCGCCGGAACTCGCCCCCGCGGCCGGACGCCTCAGGAAGATCAGCGGCTGGCCGAAGAACTGCTGGCCGATCCCAAGGAACGCGCAGAACATGTGATGCTGATTGATCTCGCTCGCAACGACATCGGTCGCGTCGCTCAGTTCGGCTCAGTCACGCTGAATGACGTCATGGTTGTCGAACGTTACAGCCACGTCATGCACATTACGTCGAATGTCGTCGGCCAGCTTCAGCCGGGACTGACCGCCGTGGAAGCACTGCGTGCCGGATTGCCCGCCGGAACCGTGTCAGGTGCTCCGAAGGTTCGGGCCATGGAAATCATTGATGAAATCGAACCGCACAAACGCGGTCCGTACGGCGGGGCCGTCGGCTACATCGATTTCACCGGCAACATGGACACCTGCATTGCATTGCGAACACTGGTGATGACGGACGGAATCATCGACGTGCAGGCCGGAGCCGGCATTGTCGCGGACAGTGTGCCGTCGAACGAATACGAAGAGACACTGAACAAGGCCCGAGCGATGCTGAAGGCAATTTTCATTGCGGAAACTCAGCTTGCGCGGCCCGAGTGAAGCCGCACCGCGATGTTGCCCCGCCGTTTCGCGGCACCTGCGCTGAGACCGAAGCACGAGTCAAGCTGCCGGTTTCACAGTGTCCGAATGCGATGTCGGCAGCCGCCCAGACCGCAGTTCGTCACAGTTCGGCGGGACGTGGGAGCGCCGCTGACAATCGCCCCCAGTTGACAGTCCACCCGCGATCTCTCGGAGAATCACGGTCGTCAGCCGAGTAGCAAACTGTCACCAGCGAGGGTGATTTCGACAGTTCACTTGCGACGTTCGGCAGCGAATGGTGTAATTCGGCAGTCAGGCATGATTTTTCGTGCAACTGACGTTCGTGACTGCGATCGTCGGTAGGTGACAGTGGATTCGTACTCACCTTCAAAAGGAGAAACGCCATGATTCGAAATCTGGGGACGATCCTTGCGGCATGCGCTGCCGCATGCCTGTTGATCTCTGTTCAGGCCGCAGAGGAAAAGCCGGAAGCAAAGGACAAGTTCACCGCAAAGTGCCCGGTGTCCGGACAACCCGCCAAAGAAGCTCAGTTCACCGCCTACAAGGAAGCGAAGGCGTATTTCTGCTGCGAAAAGTGCAAGGCAGCTTTCGAAAAGGAACCTGCGAAGCATGCCGTGAAGGCGAACGCTCAGCTTGTGCAGACGAAGCAGTATGTTCAGGCGAAGTGCCCCCTGAGTGGCGGTAAGCTGGACAAGGAAACCGCAATCAAGGTCGGCGAACTGAAAGTCGCCTTCTGTTGCAGTAAGTGCAAGGGCAAAGCGGAAGGCACCGAAGGCGACGAACAGCTCGCCCTGGTCTTCAGCGACGAAGCATTCAAGAAGGGCTTCGAAAAAGCCAAGCCGAAAGAAGACAAATAGCGAACCGACCTGTGCCGGGTCCGGTTCAGAACCAAACCAGTCCGGCTTTCAGAACCACGCAAATGCGTTCGTCGGCGGAACCGACGAACGCATTTTTCTTGCGCGGGTTCAGGCGTCGATGAAGCCTTCCCGGATCGCCCAGCGGCAGAGTTCCACACGGTCCGTCGCGCCGATGGTTCGCATGATGCGGTACTTGTGGCTTTCGACCGCCTTTTCGGTAATGCTCAGGTCAGCGGCAACTTCCGAAACTCGCCGACCTTCCGCTATCCGCAGCAGGACATCCCACTGGCGGTCGGTGAGCTTCTGAAGCTGGCGGCTGGCAAGGCACTCGAATTCACCAGTCGCCGTCAGTCGAACGCGATCCGCCAGCAACGGCGAGACGACAGGAGTACCGGCGACGATGCGAACCAGTTGCTCGTTGATCGTACGCATCTCTTCCTGCCGCGACAGCAATCCCGTGATCCGATTGTGCGTGACCAGGTCCAACTGCCGATCGGTCAGTCGGTCGGCAAAAACGGCCAGTCGAGTCTCGCCCAGCCGGACCGCCAGCTCCGCAGCAATTTCGCGGAATCCCTGGACGACGATGTTCTCGCAGATCACGACCAGATCCGGCCGCTGTTCTCGAATTGCGGACGTCAACTGCGCTGTGGACGTCACCGACCTTGCGGCTCGAAACGTGCCGTACGCGCTCAGGCAGTACGAGACCGACTCGGCGTTCACGCGATTTGCGTCAGCGATGATGACGTCCGGATGCACCGTGGCGGAATGGTCAGTGGAACGAGCGGGCTGACTAGGTACGACTCCGTTCATGGGGGATAGACTCCGTGTTGCGTTCTCATGGTTGAAAGTAAAGTCTCTGAATCGCACGGACTCAACGCGATGGCTGGCGGTGCGTCTCAGACGCGGGGATTTTTACGCAACAACGCGGCAAACCTGCGATGGGAAATTCACCCTTGGGTGATACCCGCCTGTTCTAACTGCGACCGGGCAATCGAATGGTGACATCGGCGTCATTCGGTGAACATCTGCACCGATGGAAAAATGCGATTCGGCAGATTCCATCGTTCATCGATGTCAGCCGCGCGCGAATTGCCACACGCCTTTTCAAACGCGCGGTGGTGTGCGTCGAACGGCAGGGGTGTCAGCGCAGAAGCGGACGCAGCCGGACGGTAAGCGGCGCGGAGCATCTCGACGACATGCCTCCGGCGCACGACTTCTGGGACGTCATGCCCGCGGCGAATTGACCGCTGACGCAGGTCAGGCGGACGCGAGCTGCAGTGCGGGGATCAGACCGTCTCGCTCAGCGGCGCGAGCTTCTTCGCGGATTTCAACGAAACCATCGCGGACTGTCTCCAGCACTTTCGCAGCCGACGCCCAGGACTCAGCGGAATCGCTTCGCACCTGTTCCAGAGCGAACAGACAAAGCCGCAGAACCTGCATCGGCGTACCACCCTGGTCCAGAGCAAGACCATCGACGATCAACAGGATTTTTCGCTGAGCGTCGATTCGGGCGGCGAACAGGTCGCCGCCATTCTGCTCCAGAATCCGCTGTCCCGCGCGCAGGGAATTGATCGTCTGTTCGTAGATATGGATCAGCATGTCGATGCGAGTCCAGCCGTACGACGAAGCGATGCGATAGCGTTCGCGGGGGCTCATTCGGAATGATCCTTATGAAGCAATCAAAGTGAAAAGAAGAACGGGTTGTTACCCACCGGAAATCTGCGGCAGACTCGACAGTTGAGCGGTGACGAACTGACTGGTCGACTGCAACTGGCTGAGCGATGATTCCAGCGCCACGAACTGCGAAATCAGCGATTGCTGCTGCCGGTCAAAGATCGCCTGCTGTCGGTCCAGTGCGGTTTGCAGGCTGGCGAGTTGTTCGTCAAACGCATCGTCGATCGTCGCCAGACCACCATCGGTCGGATCGAGCAGATCGCCAAGGACTTCGTCCAGCGTCGCAGCCAGTCCCCGCGTCACCGTAACTTCACCTTCAACACCGGCGGTGATCTGAGAAGGCTGAAGCGTGACTCGCAGGCTCAAATCGGCCGTCGTTTCGTTTTCCGGGTCACCCGTCAGAAACTGTCCCGACCCTCGGGCCGCTTCGGTGACACCGTTGACGGTGAATGTTCCGGCAACGTCGCGCCCGACGTCAGCGGTGCCCGCTGTGATTCCCAGCGCCGTCAGCGCGGTACCTCCGGAGACCAGCAGGTCCGAGGTGCGGCCGTAGGTTTCAGAAGTGATTGTCAGGGCATCGGAATCCAGGCCGACGCGAACAGTTCGCCCCGGCAGATTCTTTGATCCGTTGATCAGCAGTTCCACATGGTCGGCAAGTTCCTGGCGAGTATAGGTTCCCTGATCCAGCGTGATCGTGGCGGTGGTCCCGTCGACTTTGATTTCCAGCGTCCTGTTCGTGTCATCAATCACAGTGGATTCGGCAAGGGCCGTACCGCCGGTGATGGTTGCGCGTTCCGCCGCCTGAGTGATATCGACCTGGATCGGATCGGTCGTCGCGCGTGTTCGCGAGCTGCCGGTCAGAAAGTCGATCCCGGAATTCGTGCTCGTGCCGTCCAGCGAAAACAGTCGTCGGATATCGTCGCTGGTGACACCTTCAGTCTTCCCGTTGATCGCATCTTCCAACTCGGCCCGATTCAGAACCAGACTGCCGTTGTCCGCTACGGATATTCCGATCGCTGAAAGGCGGTTCGCGGCGGAATTGACTCCGGGAACGACCGAGACCAGCGTCGATCGCAGTTTCTGCTGAATGCCGATGACTGAGCGATTCCCCAGCAGCGGGCCGCCTTCTCCGGAATCAGCGTTAAACTGCGACTGGTCGGCGATGAATTTCATCGTGGCGTTGAAACCATTGACGAAATCCTCGACGGCTGAAACCGCGGCTTCCGTGTCGCGAGCAACCGAGATTGTGATCTCCTGGCCGCCGCTGTCGTTCAGCAGGTCCAGCGTGACGCCGCTGATGAGATTGTCGACGCGGTTGTCGGCACTCTCCACGGTGATCGCACCCGCGCCACTGCCAAGTGTGACCTGAGCATTCGTCGCCGCCTGAACCGGATTGTCGAAGTCAAACACCGGCTGGACCGCGCCACCGCTGTCCGCTGCCAGATTGCTGCTGATGCTGATTTCGTTTTCGGTGCCGGTATCAGACGCCGTCAGCAGCAATCGAAACGGAGTCCCCGGCGTGGAAGCGTCTCGGATAACGGAAGCACTGACTCCGGAATCCGTCGCGTTGAAGGAGTCCGCAAGTCCCTGCAGCGTATTGTTGCTGCTGTCGACCGTAATCGTGTGCAGTTCACCGGAACCCACACGAAACTCAAGCGTCCCCTGAGTGATTTCGGAGTCCGTGTCGGCAAAGCCCTGACTGGCGATCTGATGGGCGCGGGCCACACTGTCCACTGTCAGCCGATAGGTTCCCGGAACGGACGATGATGAACCGGACGCGCTGATCACCGATTCGTCGCTGGTCGTGACGGTCCTTTTTGAAAACGGATTGCCCTGGACTCGAGCCAGCTTTGACACATCAGAGCGAAGGCTGATCAGACTGGCTTCCAGATTCTTGAAAACTGACTGCTTGCCGAGAATCTCCGAGCGGCGCAGCGTGAATCGATCCACCTGCTGTTGCTGAATTTCCAGCAGGCCATCGACAATCGTCTGCGTGTCGATGCCTGAGACAAGTCCGTCGATGGTGATCATGATGCAAGTCCCGCGACGTGGCGGTAAAACGTATTGTGCTGTCGGCTAAACCGAAATACAGAAACCGGCCCCTGAGTCCGACACCGCTGCCATCAGGGATTCCGAAGGTGAATTGAACCTGAACCGGAACAACCGAAAGGCCCGGACGAAAACTGGAGCTTCCAGTTCTCGCCGGACCTTTACGGTCGTTCGCATTTGTCTGACCGCGGACGGCCGCGTTCGGAAAAACGGGGCCTCATCCTGCGGGCCGAAAATCACCTCGGACCGGCGACGGTCTGAGGTGTCCCGGGAACTATTGCAACAGCGACAGAGCCAACTGAGGAATCTGGTTAGCGTTCCGCAGCACATTTGTGCCGGCCTGAACGAGTACCTGACCCTTGGTGAAGTTGGCGATTTCTTCCGCGAAGTCCGTGTCTCGAATCACAGATTCCGCGTTGACCGTGTTTTCCAGAGTTGCACGCAGGTTGTTGGCGGTCGATTCCAGAGTGTTCGCCTGGAACGCACCCAGCGCCCCTCGCAGGTTGGTGATGTCGTCGATGGCCGCGTCAATGACGCCCAGAGAATCCTGAGACTTAGCCGCCGACGTGACGTCAATTTCGTTCAGGTTGTTGAACTGATTGCCGGTCACACCGAAACCGAGAGCCACAGGATTGACCTTGTCGATGGCGATATTCGCCGTCTGATTCTGGTTCGGTCCGATCTGGAACTGCAGCGAGTTGTCCGTTACGGAAATCGTGGCGGTTGTTGCAGTACCCGTCGTTGTGGCGTCGGCGGAAGCGGCGATCTGAATCGAAAGCCCCTTCGCAACGCCCGAATCGGCCGTGATCACGTTACCGCTGCCGTTGAAGCTGGTTCCGCCGATCGTGCCGACAATATCAACACCGTTATCCGTCAGAAGCGTCGTGCCGAAGCCGCTGCTGGTGCTGGCGGCGGCGGCATTGGACACCACCGTAATGGTCGCGTCGGAACCGAAGTCCGTCGTATAAAGTCGGGTCGATGTGCCGTCGAGTTCCGCGGTCACGCCCGTCTGAGAAGTGAACTCATTGATCCGGTCGATCACCTGGTTCTGATTCAGTCCGGCACTCAGGGAGATGCTGACGTCGTTGATCGTCAGCACTTCGTCGGCTGCAAGGTTCTGCGTCTGATCGGTGCCGGCCGTTTCATTGGCTCGTTCACCGGCAGTCGTGATGGCAACCGCGTAGGACCCGGCAGTCGTATCGGCCGTTCCCTTTAGAAACGCGACGTTGCCGTTGCTGGAAACACCATTGATGCCGGCCGAACCGTCCAGCAGTTTCTTGGTACCGAACTGAGTGTTGTTTGCGATGCGGTTGATCGTATCCAGAGCGTTGTCGATTTCCGCCTGGTTTGCGGCCAGCGCGTCGGCGTCATTGACACCGGTGTTCGCGGAATCGATCGCCAGGCTGCGGACCTTGACCAGCAGGCTGTTGATTTCCGTCAAAGCGCCTTCCGCAGTCTGTACCAGCGAAACGGCTTTTTCAGAGTTGTCAATCGCTGCCCGAAGACCGGCAATCTGAGCCCTCTGCTTTTCGGAAATGACCAGAGCCGCGGGGCCGTCGGCACCACGGTTGACCTTCAGGCCGGACGACAGTCGTTCGACCGACTTGGCGACGCTGTTGGCAGCTCGGCCAAGGTTGTGCTGTGCCGTCAGCGACGACACATTGTTGGAAATTGTCAGTGTCATGGGAAAGTCCTCGTGAGGGAGAGTTCGCTGAGTCGCGTCCTCGTTGTCGACGAGAGGATTCAACTCATGAATGGAAGGTCAAAGTCGGCGATCCGACCGACAACTGTCTACGACAAGCAGGAGCGTCAGTCCTTGCGCCCAGCAAGTGCTCTCTGTTGCGAGTCTGGATTGCAGCCGCAACAGTGGGACTTTCGGAACACTTCCGCAGTGAGATTGACCCTTCATCCGGCCGTGTCCGGCGGGGTCGGGGAATTGCGAAGTCCGTTGATTCCGATTGGTGGGCTTCCACCATATGCCCGAGACAGCGATCGCCGGTCAGACGGCCCGACGACGTTTTCCCCGTCCCGTCTTCAGGCGACGAAGGCTGGCGAAGCTGTAGCGATTGTGCCGCCCGCGAAGTGGCTGGGGCTTTGTTCCGCCATCCTGCCGAATCTCCTGCCGGAGACGTCGGACACCGTCGACACGCCTGGCTCGCCAGGATGCGCTGGATTTCGAAAGCGAACGCGGCAGCCGGCAAACGGCTGCTTCGAACAAACGCCGGAAAGGCCCGGACGGAAACTGGGGTTTCCAGTTCTCGCCGGACCTTCACGGTCGTTCGCATTCGTCTGGCGGCGGAAGGCCGCGTTCGGGAAAACGCGGCCTTGTCCACTGTGCCGAAAGGCACCTCAGACCGCCGGTGGTCCGAGGCGTCCTGGAAGCTACTACAACAGTGCCAGAGCCAACTGAGGAATCTGGTTTGCGTTCCGCAGCACACTTGTGCCGGCCTGAACAAGGACCTGACCCTTCGTGAAGTTGGCGATTTCTTCTGCGAAGTCCGTGTCTCGAATCACAGATTCCGCGTTGACCGTGTTTTCCAGAGTCGCCCGCAGGTTGTTGGCGGTCGCTTCCAGAGTGTTCTGCTGGAATGCACCCAGTGCACCTCGCAGGTTGGTGACGTCGTCGATAGCCGCGTCGATGACGGCCAGAGCATCCTGAGACTTGGCGGCCGAGGTGACGTCAATTTCGTTCAGGTTGTTGAACTGATTGCCGGTCACACCGAAACCGAGAGCCACAGGACTGACCTTGTCGATGGCGATATTCGCCGTCTGATTCTGGTTCGGTCCGATCTGGAACTGTAGCGAGTTGTCCGTCACGGAAATCGTGGCAGTTGCCGCAGTACCCGTCGTCGTGGCATCGGCGGAAGCGGCCACCTGGATCGAAAGCCCCTTGGCGACACCCGAATCGGCCGTGATCACGTTACCGCTGCCGTTGAAGCTGGTTCCGCCGATCGTACCGACGATGTCGACGCCGGAGTCCGTTTGAAGCGTCGTGCCGAAGCCGCTGCTGGTGCTGGCGGCGGCGGCGTTGGACACCACCGTGATGGTCGCGTCGGAACCGAAGTCCTGCGTGTACAACCGCGTGGAAGTACCGTCGAGTTCCGCGGTCACACCCGTCTGAGAAGTGAACTCATTGATCCGGTCGATCACCTGGTTCTGATTCAGTCCGGCGCTCAGGGAGATGCTGACGTCGTTGATCGTCAGCACTTCGTCGGCTGCAAGGTTCTGCGTCTGATCGGTGCCGGCCGTTTCAGTGGCTCGTTCACCGGCAGTCGTGATGGCAACCGCATAAGACCCGGAAGTCGTATCGGCCGTTCCCTTCAGAAACGCGACGGCACCATTGCTGGAGACCCCATTGACGCCGGCCGAACCGTCCAGCAGTTTCTTGGTACCGAACTGAGTGTTGTTTGCGATGCGGTTGATCGTATCCAGAGCGTTGTCGATTTCCGCCTGGTTTGCGGCCAGCGCGTCGGCGTCATTGACACCGGTGTTCGCGGAATCGATCGCCAGGCTGCGGACCTTGACCAGCAGGCTGTTGATTTCCGTCAAGCGCCCTTCCGCAGTCTGTACCAGCGAAACGGCTTTTTCAGAGTTGTCAATCGCTGCCCGAAGACCGGCAATCTGAGCCCTCTGCTTTCGGAAATGACCAGAGCCGCGGGGCCGTCGGCACCACGGTTGACCTTCAGGCCGGACGACAGTCGTTCGACCGACTTGGCGACGCTGTTGGCAGCTCGGCCAAGGTTGTGCTGTGCCGTCAGCGACGACACATTGTTGGAAATTGTCAGTGTCATGGAAAGTCCTCGTGAGGGAGAGTTCGCTGAGTCGCGTCCTCGTTGTCGACGAGAGGATTCAACTCATGAATGGAAGGTCAAAGTCGGCGATCCGACCGACAACTGTCTACGACAAGCAGGAGCGTCAGTCCTTGCGCCAGCAAGTGCTCTCTGTTGCGAGTCTGGATTGCAGCCGCAACAGTGGGACTTTCGGAACACTTCCGCAGTGAGATTGACCCTTCATCCGGCCGTGTCCGGCGGGGTCGGGGAATTGCGAAGTCCGTTGATTCCGATTGGTGGGCTCCACCATATGCCCGAGACAGCGATCGCCGGTCAGACGGCCCGACGACGTTTTCCCCATCCCGTCGTCAGGCGACGAAGGCTGGCGAAGCTGTAGCGATTGTGCCGCCCGCGAAGTGGCTGGGGCTTTGTTCCGCCATCCTGCCGAATCTCCCGCCGGAGACGTTGGGCACCGTCAACACGCCGGCTCGCCAGGATGCGTGGATTTCGAAAGCGAACGCGGCAGCCGGCAAACGGCTGCTTTGAACAAACGCCGGAAAAGGCCCGGACGAAAACTGGAGCTTCCAGTTCTCGCCGGACCTTTACGGTCGTTCGCATTTGTCTGACCGCGGACGGCCGCGTTCGGAAAAACGGGGCCTCATCCTGCGGGCCGAAAATCACCTCGGACCGGCGACGGTCTGAGGTGTCCCGGGAACTATTGCAACAGCGACAGAGCCAACTGAGGAATCTGGTTAGCGTTCCGCAGCACATTTGTGCCGGCCTGAACGAGTACCTGACCCTTGGTGAAGTTGGCGATTTCTTCCGCGAAGTCCGTGTCTCGAATCACAGATTCCGCGTTGACCGTGTTTTCCAGAGTTGCACGCAGGTTGTTGGCGGTCGATTCCAGAGTGTTCGCCTGGAACGCACCCAGCGCCCCTCGCAGGTTGGTGATGTCGTCGATGGCCGCGTCAATGACGCCCAGAGAATCCTGAGACTTAGCCGCCGACGTGACGTCAATTTCGTTCAGGTTGTTGAACTGATTGCCGGTCACACCGAAACCGAGAGCCACAGGATTGACCTTGTCGATGGCGATATTCGCCGTCTGATTCTGGTTCGGTCCGATCTGGAACTGCAGCGAGTTGTCCGTTACGGAAATCGTGGCGGTTGTTGCAGTACCCGTCGTTGTGGCGTCGGCGGAAGCGGCGATCTGAATCGAAAGCCCCTTCGCAACGCCCGAATCGGCCGTGATCACGTTACCGCTGCCGTTGAAGCTGGTTCCGCCGATCGTGCCGACAATATCAACACCGTTATCCGTCAGAAGCGTCGTGCCGAAGCCGCTGCTGGTGCTGGCGGCGGCGGCATTGGACACCACCGTAATGGTCGCGTCGGAACCGAAGTCCGTCGTATAAAGTCGGGTCGATGTGCCGTCGAGTTCCGCGGTCACGCCCGTCTGAGAAGTGAACTCATTGATCCGGTCGATCACCTGGTTCTGATTCAGTCCGGCGCTCAGGGAGATGCTGACGTCGTTGATCGTCAGCACTTCGTCGGCTGCAAGGTTCTGCGTCTGATCGGTGCCGGCCGTTTCAGTGGCTCGTTCACCGGCAGTCGTGATGGCAACCGCGTAGGACCCGGCAGTCGTATCGGCCGTTCCCTTTAGAAACGCGACGGCACCATTGCTGGAGACCCCATTGACGCCGGCCGAACCGTCCAGCAGTTTCTTGGTGCCGAACTGAGTGTTGTTGGCAATGCGGGTGATCGTGTCCAGAGCGTTGTCGATTTCCGCCTGGTTTGCGGCCAGAGCGTCGGCGTCATTGACACCGGTGTTCGCGGAATCGATCGCCAGGCTGCGGACCTTGACCAGCAGGCTGTTGATTTCCGTCAAAGCGCCTTCCGCAGTCTGCACCAGCGAAACGGCCTTTTCAGAGTTGTCGATCGCGGAACGCAGACCGGCAATCTGAGCTCGCTGCTTTTCGGAAATGACCAGAGCCGCGGGGCCGTCGGCACCACGGTTGATCTTCAGGCCGGACGACAGTCGTTCGACCGACCTGGCGACACCGCTGGCGGCGCGACCAAGGTTGTGCTGTGCCGTCAGCGACGACACGTTGTTGGCAATTGTCAGTGACATGAAACAAACCTCTCTTGGAGAATTCGGTGGATCGCGTCCGCTCATCCTGAGGACCCGATTCACATCGAAGGGTAAAGGTGTGCATCCCTGCTGACGGTGGCTGAAGAACTCTGCTGTTTGCGGTCGTCCGTCGACGGTTCACACGAACCAATCGCGGGAAGTGCCGGGATTCGAACCAAGGGGAGGCTTCCCGTATGACACGGTTCTCAGTCGTATCGAATGCGGAGTCGGCAACTTGCCCAGGATTTTCCGTTCATGGCGGTCCGGAACTCTGTCGATGATTCTGTAGCAATTCTGTCGGTTGCGGGGACTTCCCATGCGCTGCAACAGGGACTGAAGGGGTTGGCTGAGAAACCGCCAAACACTGCGAATTCTCGATGGAAACGACCGCTGATGCTGGTTGTCGGGGGCATTGCGCTGTCCGGACTGGGAATTGCCACAGGCATGTGGCTGCACACGAAAAACACCCCCGAGAGTGAGGAAAATCCCGCAGTCGCGACGACTTCCACTGCGGCGGACCATGCCTGGTCCGATGAGTTGCCGGACAATCTGCCGCCCGACGAATCGCAGCTCCACGCCGGAACGAACGGTGCTCCACGCACCGAACCGCCGGACCCGTTTCAGGTCGCAGCGTCAGGCATTTCGGAAACGGATGCCGGGGAAGAATCCGCAGCCGAAGTCATCGCCAACTACATTTCGATTGCTGATGAGGAACTTCGCGTCGGCAACTATGCGAAGGCGATCGATCTCTACAACTTTTCACTAACGCAGGTATCCGGAGCATCAGAAGCGGCGGTGCGATTCCGCCTGGCTCTGGCCGCTGAGGCCGCCGGCAGTTTTCCGGAAGCCATCGGCAGATATCAAAGCGTCAGTCAGAAGTTCGCTCAGTCCGCCTGGGCGGACGTTGCTCAACTGGGAGAAGCCCGCTGCCTGGCATCGCTCGGCCAGACCGAAAAGCTGGAAGTTACACTTGTTCGCGAAGTGATTCTGAATGAGACCGCTTTTTCGCCGACCGTTCGCGGCGAACTGCTGCACATCTGCGGTCGAGCGTTCGCGAACGGACTGACGGCAAATCGAAATACGTCATTGCTGGACGATCAGTGCCTGATTCTTCCGACATGGCTGCCCGATCCGATTCAGGTTCTTGCCGAACTGCCGGCTATGCTGCAGGACACCGCTCCCAAACCCGGCAACCTGACATTTCAGATCCTGCAGAGTCGCGAAGATTCCCCGGACAGTGTCTACGTGCGAGTTCACAGCGCGAAGGCGTCGGTTCGCACATTGCTGAATGCCGCCCTGCAGAAAAGCGGCTACGAATGCCGGTTCAGCCAGGGCGCTTTGCTGGCGATCAATGGACGCAAGCAGACGCTGCACGCCGACGACATCGGTCTCAGCCTGTTGCTCGACGGGTTGTGTGTTCCGTTCGGACTGATCTGGTCGTACGACGGCAGCACAATTCAGATTCGTTCGCGGAGCGAAGCCGGTGCGGCGGAACTGGCGGACTATCGAGTCAACGCGGCGGAACGACTGCTGCGAACCGCGCTGTTCCAGGCGCCGGATTCCGCACAGATCGGGCACAGTCGAGTGGCGCTGGGAGTGCTGGTGTACCATCGCCAGCGGACAGCCGACGCGCTGCACCTGTTTCGCAGTCAACTGGAACTGCAGCCGCGATCGGCGGTCGACGTGGATGCGTCATTCAATCTGGCCAAGTGCTATCTGGCACTCGATCAGAACGCGGAGGCCCTGGAGACCTTTTTGTACGCGGTCGATTCGTCCGGCGGGCCGCCGCTGGCTCGCACGGCCGCCTATCTGTACGTGGGCCGGCTGCAGATCGCGGACGAACTGTACCAGCCGGCGGTTTCATCGCTGGTTCGGGCGCTTGCTCTTAGCCGCGGCACCGCGCTGGAATCGAATGCCGCGATGATGCTGTCCAGTGCCTACCTGCTGGCCGGCAATCCACAAGGCGCCAATGAAGTGCTGATGGCACACGGCCGGCGCGAAATGCTGACGGAGTCACCGGATCGCGATGCCGCCGCCTTTCTTTCCGCGTTCTGCCGGTTTCGAGCGGCTGTGCTGCAGGATCGGCGCGAACGTGAAGGAGCCACTCTGGTCACGGCACTGACGCACTTTGACCCGCAGGGACAGTTCGGAGTTCACTGGACGCTGCTGGCGGCACAGGCCAGCGAAGAACTGGGGCTCTATGAACAATCGACGCAGCACTACCTGGCAATCCTCGACAGCAAAACCGGTCCCGCAATGCGAGACCGGACGCTGATGAAGCTGTCCGAACGCTACCGCGCAGACGGACAGCTTGATGAGGCCGCGGAACTGCTGAAAGCCGTCACCGACAACCAATCAGGAC
The DNA here is from genome assembly GCA_041398785.1 of Planctomycetaceae bacterium. Lineage (NCBI taxonomy): Bacteria > Pseudomonadati > Planctomycetota > Planctomycetia > Planctomycetales > Planctomycetaceae > Planctomycetaceae bacterium. The sequence continues at coordinate 65,631 of JAWKUA010000020.1, forward strand.
AGGTCGCCCTGCAGGTTGCTCTGCAATCCGCCGTTGTGGCAAGTGAGAAGGGCGATCCTGACACAACGCTGCAGATGTGCCGGTTCGTCCTGGCCAACAGCGAAGACACCGCCGTGCGACGTGTCGCCCTGAAGTTGATGGGCAGGGCGTACGAAAGTCGGCGAGACTATGAAGCGGCGGTCTATTGTTTCGCGGGAATGGTGCCTGCCGATCATTCGGCCGCTGAATATCCTTCGCCGAGAAAATCGAACGAAGGGAGCCAGCCGTGACGATGGTCCTTCAACCGCTGGAAGCTTTCGTTCGCCCGTCGCGCGCGATTGCCGGACTCGCGGCGGCGGTCTGCCTGCTGGCGACGTCCTTCAGCGTCCATGCTGACGGCGCTCGGAATTCCGGATCCGAAACGCGGGGCACGACCCGCGACGGAGCTTCAATGCTGTTTCCAATTCCCGTACCGCCGGAATCGCCGACAACGGACCGAACGGCGTGGGCCAGATCTTCCTCGCGCCGAACAGCGGAAACGGATTCATCGTCGACCGGCGATCACAGGCTTGAACTTCCGCCGCCGCCTCACGAAATCGACGTGCCGCCCGCTTCCGATGAATTTCATACTGATGAGTCGCCGCTGGATGCCGAACGCAGGCGAATGGAAAAGGAACTCCGGTATCGCGAGCTGCAGGACCGCCTGCGCCGCATGATCTCGCTGTGGAGAGAACAGCAGCTCGCCGGATCCACAGCCTCCAACAGCCAGACCGACAACAGCCAGGCCGACGATGAAAACCAGCCCGACGCTGATACTCCGTCGGCGGACAATTCCCGGACGACAAACGATTCCTCAACGGATATCGCCGACGAACAACCGTCCGCTGAGGATCCCGAGTCTGCGACTGACTCCGCTGACGACGCTGAATCCGCTGACGGCGACGCAATGACGGAGTCCGCTGACGACGCACCGGACGTCGGTGCAAAGCACAAGATGTTGCAGAATCAGCTCGCAGGCAGCGCCGTGGTCGACGGTCCGGTGGACCGCATCGGACTGGCCGACAATCTGTACGGCATGGGTGAAATCGTCATCGCACTGCAGATGTACGAGGAAGTCGACACCAGCACGATCAGCGAATCTGAGAAGCTGTGGATCACCTTTCAGACGGCTTCCTGCCTGAGGCGGCTGAATCGAATTCCGGAGGCTCAGGAACGCTACCGCCGCCTGGCCGGCGAAAAGGAAGCGGGCTGGCTGGCCGCCAGAGCTCGCTGGTGGCTGGATCACATTGATGCACGCAGCGATCTGGAAAACCAGATTGCCCGGTACCAGAAAATCATCGACGCGCTGAAGGAGCCGAAGAATGGCAGCAACGGAAAATGATGCCCGCCGCGGGCTGATGGACTGCCTGCTGCAACAGGGCCGGGAGTATTCGCAGGTAATGGAAGTGCTGAACCAGTTGCCTGCGGACGCTTCGCTGACCGATCCGTCCAGCGAATCTGTCATTTCGAGGCTGCAGACGGCTCTTAGGAAAGCGTCTATCGCGGAAGCGAAACTCACGGCGGCTCGTGAAGTTTACGAACGGCTTGGCCGTCCGAGTTCCCCGGAACTGCGGCAATTACTGTCCGATCAGGAAGTACTGTTGAGCCGGTTCATCGAAGCGATCGACGAAGTTCAGACGCGGTTTTCCAACGCGCGCGACCGCCTGTTGCCACAGATGGACGGCACCGTTCGCCGACGCGCCATGCACAGTGCCTATCAGAAATCTCTGCGAACGGGATGATCGGAAAGACGACAACTGCCGTCGAAACGGCATGCCGCGGCAGCTACACGCCCACCATATCGCTGCCGACAGCGCAGCCGGAACAGTTGGGGATTGCGGCGGGTTCATTGGCGAGCGTCCCGCGAACAAGCGTGGAGTCCACGACGGCGCAGTTTCGTCCGCTGTGTTTTGCCTGATACAGAGCGGCGTCAGCCAGCGAAAAAAGCTGCTCCGCAAAACGGTCGTCCGCGGTCGGCGTGCCGCTGGCGATGCCGACGCTGATCGTGACCGGAATCTGCGTGCCTTCGAAGCACACGAACAGCTTTTCAACCGTCGATCGCATCCGTTCGGCGACGGTTTCCATGCCGGCCGGATTGGTGTTTTCGAGCAGCAGTGAGAACTCTTCGCCGCCGTACCGCGCGAGAATCTCGTTCGTTCGACTTGCCCCGCACAATGCCTGAGCAACCTGTTTCAGCACATAGTCGCCGGCGGCATGACCGTAGGTATCGTTGACGCGTTTGAAGTGATCGATGTCCATCACGGCGATTCCCAGGTCGTGCTTGCGCAGGCGGCTGACAGCCTGCAGCTCCTGGAGTTTGTCGAAAAACACCTTGCGGTTGTAAACGCGTGTCAGCGGATCGATGCAGGTTTCCTGAATCAGGTCCTCCACCCGCATCTTCAGCCGACCGTTCTCTTCCAGCAACTCGGCGGGGACACGTCGATCGGTACCGGCGTCGTGTGCCAGCGTGGCAAATTCAGAAAGCTGCTCCAGAGCCTCCTGCAGCAGGTCCGACGGATCCGGCAGTCGTGACGGGTCGACGTTGAACAGGTCGGCGGACGCGTCCAGTCGCTGGCGAACCTGAATCAGTAGGGAATCCTTGTCGATTCTTACGACATCGCTGACATCGCTGACACGCTCTTCCAGTGCGACAAAAGCCAGACCGCTGTCCGTGTCGCACAGGTAACGAGCGACCGCGTCGGCGCAGCGTGTCACCAGCATCAGCATCCTGTCCGCTTCGTCAGTTCCGCTGCGAACCGCCGACACGGGACTTGAAATGAACCGCACGGCGCTGATGCAGCGTTCAGGCATTCCGATGTTCTGCAGAATCTGCTCGCTGAGTTCACGGTGGGAGATACCGAAGACTTCACGTTCCAGTTCGGTCAGCGACAGCGATTCGGTTCGAAGACGGTTGCGGCATTCGATGTAACCTTCCGGCTCCGCTTTCAGCATTCCCAGCAGACCGATTCCGGCCAGCAGATTCGTCGTGAAGCACTCCGATGAAAATCGCGGCCCGCGTGATTCGCCAAGGATCTCCGCAGCTACTGCCTGAACATACGAACGCAGCCAGAACTGTTTGAAGTACTCAGCGTGCGCGGCGGACACCATGGACTCCGAACTCAGGGAAAAGCTCAGGACCAGCGGCGTCACGTTGTTCTTGCCCATCATCGTCACGGCGCGTCGCACGTCGGAAATCTCGCCGCGAGCACTGTACTTTGGGGAGTTGGCGGCCTTCAGAACCTTGCTGGCGATCGCCGGGTCGGCTTCGACAATTTCACTGATCCGCCGAGCGTCGGCGTTCGGGTCGTCAAAGATCTTCAGGATCTCAATTGCGACCGTGGGCAGTGACGGCAGCCGCATGGCGGAATTGATCTTCGATGTCATGGTGTTGTTTCTGGTCGCAGGAAGTCAGAAGCGAAACTTCGGTCAGCTCCGCGACACCGGCGCAACGCCGGCGCGAAGGAACCCTGACGCTTCATCGGGAGATCACCAGTCGCACTTGCCATACGAAGGCGACGGACGCGGATAAGAAGAGCTGACCTGGTCGGATTTCCCGGTTCGTGCGGCTGATTCGCGGTGAAACTCGCAGCCAGGGGAATCGTTGCGCCCGCCTGAACGAATGGTCTGCCTCGGTTTCGCGGGAGAGTGTTTTCCCTCATCGGCTGAATGGAATCTCCGCGGCGTTCTACGGGATTCCCCGACTGTGAAACTTTGACGGTTGCAACGATTGCAGTGCCGTGCGGGTAAAGACCGATGCTGATTGACATGGCATCGTTTAACGAACAAATCAACCTGTTGTCCCGCCTGATCTCCGCCGCGGAAATGCGGCAGCAGGTCATTGGCCACAACATTGCCAACGTCAACACACCGAATTTCCGCCGGCTGGACGTCAACTTCGAACAGGCGCTGGCCGCCGAAATGGCTCGGGGAGCCTCCGTCGGGGAACTCGCTTCGAAGGCAATGCCGACCGTTTCACGGACACCGGGTCTGATAACTCGCGCGGACGGCAACAACGTCGACATCGATCAGGAAATCGGACAGATGAACAAGAACGCGCTGCTGCAGCAGGTGTATCTGCAGATGGTCGGGGCAGAAATGGGAATGATGCGGCGGGCCATCGACGGCCGTTGACGCATTCCGCGACGGTAACGACACAAACGTCACGTCGCGCGGAGAGGGGCAGTCTGAGAAAGGGGACAACGATGAGTCTGGACAACATTCTTGCCGGTTCATCCATCAGTGCGTCGGGGCTGGCAGGCGAACGGATGCGGATGGAAGTCGCCGCCAACAATATCGCCAACGCGCGGTCGACGCGTTCCGTGAACGGTGGCCCGTATCGGCGCCAGCAGGTTGTCTTCGCCGCGCAGATGGATCGGTTTCTGCTGCCCGGAAATGCCGGACAGCCGAATCTCGGCGGAGTCCGCGTGGTGGGAACGCAGGCAGACAATTCACCGCTGCCGCAGATCTACGACCCAGGTCACCCGGACGCCAACGCGGATGGCTACGTGCTGATGCCCAATGTCAACCTGCCGCATGAAATGGTCGATCTGGTCACCGCCAGCCGCGCTTACGAGGCCAACCTGAAATCACTTGAGTCGTTCCGGCAACTGGCCGAACAGGCTCTGTCGTTGTTGCGAGGCATTAGTTGATGACGGTTCCGATTTCACCATCGGTCGGCAACTCCGTACTTCCGCCTTCGTCGCAGGTGACAGCATCACCCGCAACGAAGGCGGATGTGCCGTTTGCTGAACTGGTGAAAGATCTGCTGAATGACACAAGTCGTCAGCAGGACGCGATGCAGAACAGTGTGAAGCAACTGGTTTCGGGCGAAACGGACAGTATTCACGACGTGGTGCTGACGGCGTCGCGAGCCGACCTGGCGTTTCGGCTGGTCATGGAAATTCGCAACCGGCTGATCTCGTCATACGAAGAAATCATGAGAATGCAGGTGTGACATGGAGTTTTTCAGAACTCTGACCGAACAGCTACGTGCTCTCTGGTCCGGCTGGAGCAACTCGCAGCGCGCCGGCATCAGTGCAGCGGCGATCGGGTGCCTCGCGGCCGTCGCCGGAACGCTGTACTGGGCAACGCGGCCGGAATATGTCGTGCTCGCCAGTTCCCTGACGCCGCAGCAGGCCGCGGAAATGGTGGGTGTTCTGGAGACAGAGCAGATCGAAACAAAGCTGAACTTCTCGGGTTCGTCAGTTTCCGTTCCGCGAAGCGACGTCAGCCGCGCGCGCCTGGCCCTGAAGGATGTGCTGGAACCGAATCTCGCCGATGACAACGATTCGTTTGCTTCAGGCTTCCCCGGTTCGCCGGCTGAAGAAGAGGACCGACGGCGGCGAACACAGGAAACCCGCATCGCAAAGTCCATTGAGCAGATTCGCGGGATCCGGTCCGCCATTGTTCACATCAGTCGGCCGGTCCCGTCGCCGTTTGCCGTTGAGAAGACGCCGTCAACGGCCAGCATCATCATCGACCCATCGTCGGTGACCGCGGTGACACCGTCCGTGGCCGAAAGCATCGTCTCGATGGTGTCGCGCGCCGTCGAAGGACTGAGCCCCGAAAACGTCACGCTGATGGATACCTCAGGCCGGCAGTATTCCATGAACGACGGAATCGCGTCCGCGATGAGCGGCCAGTTTGAATATCAGCAGCGACTGGAACTCCGGCTGGCGGGCAAGGCCGAATCCATGCTGGCACGCATGCTGGGTGAAGGCAAAGCCGTCGTGCGTGTCACCGCCGACATCGACTTTCGCGAAACCACCCGGATCGAACAGACATTTGACCCGGACGGAAAGGTCAAGACCGATGAAACGATCGAAACCGTTTCGCAAACCGGCGCGGTCTCGCTGGCCGCCGGTGCCGTCGGAGCGTCCGCCAACGCCAGTCTGCCGGCCGATCTGGAAGACCCGTCCGCCACTTTCAAAAGCGAACGGAACACAACCAGCTACGACAATGCGTCGATTAACGAAACCGTTCGCGACATTCCCGGCAGGATCAACCGCCTGACGGTTGCCGCGATTGTGGATCTGACGGTTCCGGAACCGGTCGAAGGTCAACCCGCACCGCCCGCCATCGATCCGACTCAGATTGAAAACATCATCAAGCAGGCCGTCGGATTCGATACGGCTCGCGGCGACGAAGTCCAGGTTGTAAATGCTCCCCTGGAATCTCCGGTGCTGATCGACGAAGTGCCTCCTCTGGTCACAACCTGGCAGCAGTATCAGCCGCTGGTGCAGTCACTGCTTGTCGGAATGGCGGCCTTTGCGGCATTCATCATGGGCCTGCTGCTGCTGCGAAAAGTCAAACCAGTCGTTGTGGCCTCGGAGGGCGAAGCAGCGATGTCGCTTCAGGAAATGCAGCGCCTGTCCGCACTTTCGCAGCAGGCGAAGAACAATCCGGAAGTCGCCGCTCAGATCCTGCGAGCCTGGCTGGGCGACAGCGAAGAAGAGGAATCGGCCGCCCGGCCACCCGAAAAAACAGCTCCGACACGTCGAGCGGCCTAGACATTAACCATGCAACATTTTTGGAGTGCGGCGACCGGTCGCCGCTTTTCCTGTCCGCGTAGTCGGCGTCATCTGGTCATTTGAACGACAGAACGAGGTTCGAAGTTGTATTGAAACTGAAAGCGATGCTGAATCATCGCACTCCAAAACAAGGCCTGCTTCAGGCGTGGAAACATCAAGCAGAAGCTCTGGCCAACCGACTTCCTGAGTCTGATTACGAATGACAAGCTTCTCGGAGAGGTTCGCGCGTCGAGCCGCGGACACACAAACCTTGAACAGTTGAAATCACATCCAGGACCCTTCATTCCGGGAATCGTTGTCTGACCGCTTTGCTCGCCTGAGCTGACGGTTGAATTACTCATGCTGACCGAACCACAACAAGCCGCCGAATTGCTGAAACTGCTGGGCGATGACACCGCCGAAGCCGTGCTGGCCCACCTGCGCCCGGAACAGGCGGACGCTCTTCGCGGATTGCTGGGACAGCCGGCGAAATCAAGTCTTCGTCCGGCTCGCAAAGCGGAACTTATCGACAACTTCGAACGCTTCTTTCAGTTCGCACTGAAGAACGCGCCGCGAGGACCGAAGCTGTTTCAGGAAGATGAAGACTCGCGGCGGACGCCGGCGAAACTGACCGGCGATCCGCTGACCGATCTGGCGACGTTAAGTGTGCATCAGATCTCCCAGGCCCTGGAAACCGAACAGCCGCGGACAGTGGCAATCCTGATGAGTCAGTTGCCGCCGCAGCTTTCGGCGGAGGTGCTGGGACTGTTGCTCAGCGATCACCGAAGCGCGGTCGCCAGGGAACTCGCACGGGAACTGGAAGCTCCCAAGCTGCTGGTCGAACGCATCGCGCGAGCAACGTACCAGCGCGGAGTCACGCTTCCGGCGGATCCGCCCGACCGGCGCGATCGCGTGGACCGGCTGAGCGAAGTCATGCGAGCCGTGCCCAAGAAGTACCGACGCGAAATGATGACCGCGATCGAAGAGGAAGACGAAGAACTCAGCCAGGCGCTGATGAAACGCCTGTACCGATTCGAAGACCTGGTGAACCTGGAACAGCGAACGATTCAGCAGATTCTGGGCGAAGTCGACGGCAACACACTGACCACCGCGCTCTTTAAGGCGGACGAAGACGTGCTGGAAGCGATCATGGGCAACCTTTCGCGACGAGCACGGCAGACAATCGAAGAAGAACTGGAGTTTCAGACTCAGGTACCGGAGGCACGAGTCATCGCGGCCCGCGAAGCCGTCGCGGCCGTGATCGCCAAAGTGGATTCAGAAACGGAATAGCGGCGGCCGGGGGTCACATTCCGGGACGCTGCGGCCACCTCGGATGAATCATCATTGACCAGCGGACAAAGAATGATCGAGTAGTTCAGGACCGAGGGTCACGCCGCACTGCCTGCCAGGCAATCATGTCATGACGACAACAATCACATTTCGACGCAGCCCCGCGACATTGTTGACTCGCGGCGGGACACCGGTGACGGAACTGCCACCGGTAGCGGCAGCGGGTGCGACGTCAGCGGCCGAGCGCAATGCCGCGGCGCGACTGGCGGAGCAGCAGCGCGAACTCCGGGAATTGTTCGGACAACTCGAAGAAGCGATTTCGGACGTTCGACAGCAACAACGAAACTCACTGCAGGAACTTCAACAGGCAGCGGTCGAGCTGGCCGTTGGCGCCGCTTCGTGGCTGGTTTCCGCGGCGATCGATCGAGATCACTTTGCCGTTGATGAACTGGTCTCTCAGGCCATTCAGCAACTCGGCGGCGGCGAAAAGGTGCGAATTCAGCTCAACCCCGCCGACGTCAGACTGTTGAAACAAATACTGGAACAGGACGGAGCGCCGGTCTTCGGCGATGACGTGGAAATTTCCGAAGACGCGACTTTGAAACGAGGAACGTGCCGGGCGGAGTCACCGAAAATGACCATCGTCGCGGACTGGGAAAAGCGATTGCAGGACATTCGCACTTCATGGATGGAGAGTCTTGATGACGCTCAGGTTGAACGTCGAGCAGATGACCCGGCTGGCCGGGGATTCCGCCGCTTTCCGGACCGTCGGGAAACTGCGTAGCGCTCGAGGGCTGCTGCGAGCGTCCCTGCCGGCATCGGTAGGCGAGACGTGCAGCATCACTCTGGCGTCCGGCAGGCGTCTGACGGCGGAAGTTGTCGGTTTCGACGAAAACGAATCACAGCTGATGTGCTTCGACAGCACTCAGGGACTGCAGCCGGGACTCGTCGTCGAGGCTCTGGGCCGCAAACGCGCGGTACCGGTCGGCTTTCCGCTGCTGGGGCGAGTCATCGACGGCATCGGTCGACCGATGGATGGCCTGGGGCCCGTTCGCTGCACGCGCAGCCGCCCCGAAACATCCAGCGTCCCGGCAGCCATGGAGCGCCGGCGCATCACGGAGCCGCTGCAGACGGGTCAGCGTGTAATCGACGGACTGCTGACGATCGGCCGCGGACAGCGAGTCGGTCTGTTCGCCGGCAGCGGCGTCGGCAAGAGCACACTGCTGGGAGAAATCGCCAAGGGTGCCAAATCCGACGTCAACGTCATCGCGCTGGTGGGTGAACGAGGTCGTGAAGTTCGACCGTTTATCGAAGATTGTCTGGGCCCGGACGGTGTGCAGCGCTCTGTCGTCGTCGTCGCGACTTCCGATCAAACGCCGTTGATGCGAATCAAGTCTGTTCTGACGGCAGTTACCATCGCCGAAGACTTTCGCGATCAGGGAGCGGACGTGCTGTTCTTTCTGGACAGCCTGACGCGACTGGCGATGGCTCAGCGCGAACTGGGACTGCTGCTGGGTGAACCTCCGGGAAGCCGTGGATACCCGCCGTCCGTGCAGTCGCTGCTGGCGTCGGTGCTGGAACGTCTCGGCGCCAGTCACAGCGGCACGATTACCGGACTGATTACCGTCCTGGTCGAGGGCGATGATCTGGACGAACCCATCACGGATGCGGCCAGGTCAATTCTGGACGGCCATGTCGTGCTCAGTCGGGAACTCGCCTCGCGCGGGCACTTTCCCGCCGTGGATGTTCTGGGAAGCATCAGCCGGCTGTTTCGCGAAGTCACGTCCGGAGAACACCAAAGCCATGCCGGAAAGGTCCGCAATCTGATGGCGACGTATGCAAAGATGGAAGACCTGATTCAGATCGGCGCCTACAGGCAGGGAACGGCGCCGGATGTCGACCGGGCCATCCGCCTGATGCCGGCAGTCAGGCGATTCCTGCAACAGTCCGTCCAGGAGCACTCAAGCTGGTCCGAAACGGTTTCCCAGTTGGCAACACTGGGCAAAGCCTGGGACACATAAAGCACACGTCGAACACCACCTTTGCTGTGTCAGCAATCTGAAATCTCAAATCTGAAGTCTGAAATCTGAAATCTGAAATCTGCCTCCCATGAAACGTTTCACCTCACGCATGGATTCTCTTCGCCGTGTTCGGCAGCAGACCGAACAACTGGCGAAGATGACCGCTGCGCGATGTCAGGCGGACAAGGCGGCGGCGGATCAGCATCTGCAGGCAATCACTGACCAACTGCAGATGCTGCAGGCGGACAGCGTTGCATCCGTCGGCGGGGTCGTGACCGGATCACTGATGAACACCCTCTTGGTAAGAATCGAACAATGCCGGCAGCAGCTGACGGCTGCGAAACGGCAGCAGACAGATGCCGAACAGAACCTGCAGCGAGCTGTCACCGACTACCGAACGGCCAGATCGCAGCGACAGATTGTCGACCAGTTGATCGGTCGACAGCAGGCGGAACATCGCCGTCAGCAGTTTGTCGGTCAGGAACACATCGCCAGCGAACTCGCATCGCAGAGATTTCACCTTCGCGAAACGGAAGCCGCGCAGGAGGCTAAGTCATGAAAAAGATGATCGGACTGTTGCTGTATGGCCTGGTGATGTTCGGCGTCGCCGCCGGAGGAGCCTGGTTTCTTCGAGCGAAGCAGGCTGATTCCGCGCCGGATGCCACGGCTGCCGCCAACGCCGATCCGGACGACGTTTCCTCACTGTTTCCGGAACCCGATCCGCTGCTGGCTCCGGAAGTCAGTCCCAAAGACGATCTGCTGCCTGTTGCCGTACGGCCGCAGGCGATGAGCGTTGAGGAAATCGTGCGCTACGGTCTGGGACTGAAGACTCGCGAAGAATCGATGCGAAAACGCGAAGAAGCCCTGCAGCGCGCGGAATCGCAGCAGCGGCTGGTTCTGGCGGATATCGAAGGCGAACAAAAGCAGATCGAAGGACTGCTCGCTCAGGCCCGTGACCAGAAAACCGCCGCCGAGGAGCTGCTGCAGAAGGTCTCCGCAGAACGAAAGAAGATGGAAGCGGAACAGGCTGAAGCTGCGAAGAACGCACCTGCCAGTACCGGATCTCCCGCAGCCGTCGACGCGGACAAGCAGGCCAATCTCAAGGATCTGACCGAAGTCGTTCAGGGAATGAGCCCGGAAGGCGCGGGAGGCATCCTCAGGGAATGGGCCAACAACGGAAAAGCAGACATCGCCGTGCAGATCCTGTCGAACCTGGAAGAACGCAAGGCCGCATCCATTCTGGATTCCATGAAGGACGAACAACTCGTGGGCGAGCTGCTGGAAAAGTTCACAGAACTGCAGCGGCCTCCGAAATCACCGAAAAAGAGATAACGAAAGGCGACAAGTGGTTCGGTGGCCGGTGGACCAATGTGGGTCACCACCTTATCGCGCAACAGCGGATTCGGCGCGCAACAGCGGACGTGAAAATGGAAATCGGAACATCCGGCCGAACTGACATCGCCGGAAATCGAGTACGAGGAACGGAATCATGGACACTCTGGAGGTTGTGGAAATTGGCCGCGATCTGCTGATCACCGCGTTGTGGCTGGCCGGCCCGGCGGTGGTGGTGAGTCTGATTGTTGGCCTGACCGTCAGCCTGCTGCAGACCGTCACCAGCGTTCAGGAGCAGACGCTGTCGTTTGCTCCCCGCATTGTGGCGGTGCTGGTTGTGATTGTCGTGGCGCTGCCGTGGATGCTGCAGCAGTCATCTTCGTTCACGCTGCGAATGATGGAACGCATGATTCAGGTGACTCAATGATTGAATCCCTTGTCATCACGACGGTGCTGGTCCTGTTTCGGGTAGCGGCGTTTGTGGCGTTTCTGCCGCCGCTGACCGGGAAGAACCTTCCCAATACGGTGAAGATCGGCCTTGTGGTCGCGCTCACGGCGCTGCTGGCTCCCCAGTACGCGGGCGTCGCGGCGCTGCAGTTGCAGTCGGTGTCTGAAGGCGCCGCAGCGTGGCTGCAGATCGGATTCCTCGCCGCTCGGGAAACTGTGCTGGGAGCCGCGATGTCGTGGCTGTTCGGATTGTTTCTGGTCCCCGCGCGAATCGCGGGAGCCTACATCGCTCAGGAAATGGGACTGACCATCGGACAACTGGCTTCACCCACCGACGATCAGCCGACCAATGTGCTTTCGCAGGGACTGGAGGCTCTGGGCGTTCTGCTGTTCTTCGCGCTGAACATCCACCACATGATGTTTTTTGCACTCGGAAAGTCGTTTGTGACTCGACCGCTGCTGCAGGACTGGACGATGCCTTCCTGGGAAGCGGTGCTGTATTCGGTCACACGAGTCGAACATCAGGCGTTTCTGATGATCGCGCCGATTGGAATTCTGCTGTTTGTCACGTCGCTGACGTTGCTGGTCACAATGCGGACCGCTCCGCAGTTCAACTTCATGTCCTACGGAATGACTCTACGACTGATTGGCGGCATGGTGGCAATTGCCCTGTTTCTGCCGGAACTGATTTCCACGATGCGGCACTTCCTTCAACAGGCGGGTACGGAGAACTGGATTTGAATCTCGATGCGGCACATCCGACAGACGCGAACGGCCCCGTCCGCCGTTTGCAATCGTCGCTTCCTGACGAACAGCGGGTGGCCCTTGGTGACTACCCGGGCGGTTCGCACCCGTTCAATCGCCGAATGATCTCGAAACCAACTGACACCAAAACCTGAAACTCAATGGCAGACTTTGAAATATAACGGAACAGAAGCACCAACGCCTCGCCGCAGAGAAAGCGCAGGGACGGACAGACTGTGCAAAGTCCGGACGTCTCAGCGGCATTCGCACTGGTCGCTGGGTGTCTGTTCCTGATGTGGTACGGCGGAAGTCTGGGAGAGGCATTTTCCAACAGCTTTCGAACCTGGCTCCGGAAGGCTCCGGCGACTGACTGGACGGATCTGCATACTCAACTGGGTGCCCGCTGGATGTCCGCCGAACTGTTCTGAACATCTGCGGCGGAATGCTGCTGGTGCTGATGAGCGTGGGACTGCTGATCGGATTCGGGCAGGTGGGATTTGTGATTTCCTTTCGAAGCATGGAAGTCAACTGGGAAAAGCTTTCTCCGGTGAAGGGACTGCAGCGAATCGTTTCCGGAGAATCGGCGGTTCGCGGACTGCTGGGAGCCGCCAAGGTTTCGTTTCTGCTGGTCATCGCCACGTCCATTGTCTGGTATCGCCGCGACGAGCTGTCTGCCCGCAACTTCGGAAGTGTCAGAGAAGTGCTGGAATTCGGCTGGAATCTCGGCCTGACAATCTGCCTTGCCATGGCGATGGCCGCGATGCTGCTTGCAGCGGTGGACTATTTCGCCAGGTGGTTCCGGCACGAGACGAAGCTGAAGATGACTCGCGAAGAACTCAAGAACGAACAAAAGGAAGAAACGGGTGACCCGACAATCAGAGCCGCTCAGAGGCGTCGGCAGCGGGAAGCGCTCAAGCAGCGTTCCGTTGCGGATGTGCCGCAGGCAACTGTGATTCTGACCAACCCGACTCACCTGGCAGTCGCGATTCGATATGAGCAGGGACGGATGCCGGCGAATGAGTCGTCGCCAAGGGTGCCGGGCACCGCAAAGAACATCGTGGCGTTATTGGAAAGAAGCACCGCATACCGGTGCTGGAAAGAAAGCCGCTGGCCCAGCGCTGTTTGCGCGCGTGGCGGTCGGTCAGAGTTGGTCGAATTCTTCCGGCGCCATTGCCGAAATTCTGGCACAGATCTACCGAATGAAGCGACAGGCGGCGTAACGCACAGTCAGTCAATTGAAACCAGAGATTTGAAACTATCGCGCAGGGAGGCGATCAATGGACATTTCCACTGTCATCGGACTGGTGCTGGCCATCGCACTGGTGCTGGGTTCCATCATGATCGGGGGCGGGCTGGGAGCGTTCATCGACGTTCCGTCGCTGATGATCACCGTCGGCGGCTCGATCGCCGCCGTGCTGATCAATTTCCCACTGAAGAAGGCGTTTAGCGCGTTCTCCGTTGTAAAAAAATGCTTTTTGTCAAAGCTGCCGACTCCGCCGGAAGTCATCGGCCAGTTCCGTGACTTCGCCACAACCGCACGTCGGGACGGATTGCTGGCTCTGGAATCGGAAATGGAGAACATCAACGACCCGTTCCTGAAACGAGGTCTGGAACAGGTCGTCGGCGGGACGTCGAAGGAAGACCTGGCGTCCGCACTGGAAGTCGAAGTCGGTTACATCGAGCAGCGGCACACCTCCGGCAAGAAGATTATTGATGCCGTAGCCGCGGCGGCTCCGGCATTCGGGATGATTGGAACTCTGATCGGGCTGGTGCAGATGCTGAAGACTCTCGACGACCCCAGCCAGATCGGCGGCGGGATGGCGGTAGCTCTGCTGACGACGCTGTACGGAGCCGTCATCGCAAACATGTTCTGCATTCCCCTGGCCGGCAAGCTGGAAGTTCGCAGTCAGGAAGAAGTCATGATTCGCGAATTGATGATCGCCGGCCTGGTATCGCTCGTCGAAGGCCACGCTCCGCGAGCGGTCGAGGAACGCCTGATGTCGTTCCTGGCTCCCAAGCATCGAGTCGACGCGACGACTCAGCAGGCCGCATAGTGGATTACGGTTGCAGTCTCGCAGGAGGAGTAAACCATGGCAAAAAAAGACTGCTGTGGCGGGTCAAGCGGTGAGATTCCCGCATGGTTCATGACCTACAGCGACGTGATCACGCTGCTCATGACGTTCTTCATTCTGTTATTGACGTTCGCCAGCAGCGAACCGGAGGAGTTCGCACAGTTTCAGGTCGTGGCCTTTGGCGGCGGCGGCGGCAGCGGTGCCATCGGCGAGAAGGATGAACTGCTCGACAAGGATGCCGTTGTCCTGCGTGACCGTCCCGCCAACGCACGCCGCACCACGCGGGGAGCCGAAACACCGCCGCTGCAGACCGACCCGGCTCAGGTATCGCTGGCGCGCGGATTGAAATCGCTGCAGGAAACGGACGATCTCGCTGACGCTGAGCGAGTCCGCATGGAGACATCGCTGGCCATCCTGCGTGACGCCGGTGGAAATCCCACCGCGCAGGCGATTCAGCAGATGCGAATGCTGTCAATTCAGATGAAACACCTGCCGCTGAATCTGCAGTTCTGCGTCGGCGACAGGAACGACGCGGACTTCTGCGTCGATCTGGCGCTGTCGATGATCGAAAATTACGGAGTCGATCCCGGCAGAATCAGTGTCAGTGTCGCCGGAGAAGACAAGACTCGCGCCGGCAAGCTGGAAATGCTGATCTCTCGGGAAGAGGACGCATTTTAGTGCTCCGCCAGACTTTGAGTTCGCGGTTGATCGTCATTTCCGCGCGGGCGGGAATGACAAACCTCTGTACTCAGCTCTGACGGGGCATGAGACCTCAAACAAACTACGAATTTGGAAATAAGGCGACTCGTCGCCGCTTTCCGTTTCACTGAATCGGCGATTTCCGTTGATTCGAACGACAGCCCGGAATTCGACAACTGCCTGAATTGACGACGCACCATGGCCAGAAAGAAGAAATGCCCATCCGGCCCGAACAACGGGTATCTGATTTCCTTCGGTGACACGATGACCGCGCTGCTGGCATTTTTCATCGTGCTCAACTCGCTGGCGGAAGAACAAAACGGAGCAGCGCTGCACGCCGGTACAGGATCATTCATGGAATCCGCAAGCCGGTTCGGGCTGCCGGGAAGTATTCTCAATCAAAAATCGAACCAGCCGTTTCAGCTTACGAATACGTCACCAAAATTCGTCGTGCCCGACGAAGACAATCGGGAATCCGAATCCGCCGGCACCGGTCCTGATGACGACCCTGATGACCGGCGAATCATTGACCGCCAGAAGGAGGACTTTCATCGATTTCTTCAGGAGGTCCGCCGCATCAATCACCTGACGCCGGAAGCCGGTGTCGCCGGGGAAGTCAGTTTCGATATCCTCGCTCGCCTGCCGAAGGAAGGCCGCCTGATGACCAACGATCTGAAGACTGCGTTGAACGGCATCGGGCCGATGCTGCGGCAGGCGGACTACGCCGTGGAAATCACGGTCTGGGCCACGACGCCTTCCAAATCCGCCTGGTCTCGCGCCGTGTCGCAGTCGGAGCAACTGATGAAGGAGACGGTCGAATACCTGAGGCTTCCGCCGTCTCAAATCGCTCGCCTGAAAGCATCCGCCCAGCCATGGATTTCAAAGACGGTCAAGCGGCCGACCGTCTCGGTCAAGCTGACGCGGCTCAAGCCGGCCGAAATGGTGCCGTGAGAAAAATGGTGCCATCCGGGAATGGGGGTGTTGCTGAAGGATCGGTCGATGAAGGCTTGCTGATGTTCGCCGACATTCCTGCGGAGACTTCGATCGAATGTGACGTTGCGATCCGACAACCTCGCATCTCCGGTTGTTGATGCCCGGAGGGCAGGCACAACGTCAGCCGGAGCCGACAGGCTCCGGAAGCTGGTGTCTCCGCGTCCGCAGGCCTGAAAGGCCGACACATGCACTGCGTTTAAGCATGTATCGCCCCTCCGGGGCTTTGGACAGGTATTCGGCATCTGACCGGTGGCTCACGCCACCGGCTGACGTTGTGTCGGCCCGCCGGGCCTGAAACGCTGTTCAATCAACAACCCCGTTTTCCGGATGAACCCAAAAATGGCCCCATAAAATAGTTCCGCCGAAAGCCCGTCCGCGGCAGGACGCGGCTGTCGAGATCGCGGTTCGGACGCCGAGAGAATCCGGACGTCACAGCGTTTAACGCCCTGCCAACGCAACATCCGATGGCAGACTGTGCGGGTTCTTCAGCTTTTTGCGGACAGCGGATGTGTGTATTCCGATAGAAACGTTGGGCGTTCGCGAATGTTCCGTCTGACACGAAATCGAACGCGACGCCGTGATGCCGGTCGTTCGCCATGAATGACACGATCCGAGATTGAACAAACGGTCAGTTGTGAAGGAGGCAGGGATGCCGAAGTCTGTAAACGTGCTGGCAATTGTCAGAGACGGCCACCGTTATGTCTTCCTTTACGACGACGACAGCATCGATTCCATACTGTCCACCCTAAGTCAGTACGCCAGCGATCCGGAATTGGATTTCACCTGGCACGACGCCGCCATTCTGGCTCAGCGAGTCCGCTGTCTTCGCGATCAGCGGGTGCCGGTGGAAAACTCGTCTCCGCTGTAGGAATTGCCTGTGCAGTCCGCGATTGCTTCCTTCCTGAACTACCTGCGCGTGGAACGCAATGCGTCGGACCTGACCGTAAAATCGTACGCAGACGATCTGTCGCATCTGGTCGAGTTCTTCGAGGAACAGAAGGGGCACTTGCCGCACCCGCGCGACGTCGATGTGGGGCAGCTTCGCAACTACGTCGCGTTTCTGCACGAATGCAACTACGCTCGCAGCACCGTTGCGCGGCGTCTGGCGTGCTTGCGGAGCTTTTTTCGGTACTGCAATCGCGAAGGGATTTGCGAAAGGAACCCCGCGAAGCCATTGCGAACTCCCCGCGCCGGACGCAGGTTGCCGCATTTTCTGACAACAGAGGAGGTCGGTCGCCTGCTGCTGATTCCTCCCGCCAACAAGTCTGACGGACTGCGTGATCGGGCGATTCTGGAAACCATGTATTCCGCCGGCCTGCGCGTCGCGGAAACGGTCGGATTGAATCTTCAGGACTGGGACCGCGGTGCGGGAATTCTGCGTGTGCTCGGCAAGGGCAGGAAGGAACGCATCGCGCCGGTCGGCAGTTTTGCCACGAAGGCTCTGGATCGCTGGCTGGAGGTTCGGCGGCCTGATCCCGACGCCCCCGCGAGCCAGCGCGACGCTCTGTTCCTGAACCGCTTCGGACGACGACTGACGACTCGCAGCATCGGAAGAATGCTGGAAAAGTACATCGCAACCGCAGGATTGGCGACACAGACGTCGCCGCACACTCTGCGGCACAGTTTTGCGACTCACCTGCTGGATGGCGGAGCGGACCTGCGCAGCGTGCAGGAATTGCTGGGACACAAGAGCCTGACGACGACGCAAATTTACACGCACGTCAGCACCAAGCGCCTTCGCGAAACCTATGAGAAGGCCCATCCTCACGCGTCCCGCCGGCAATCCGATTGACGCACGCCACTTCGTAATCGGCTGACACCCCACAAGCTGCGCCTCGCTGTGCGCATTTCACAACCGGCTCTCGCCCCGGCCGCTCTCCCGATGCCCGCGTCGCCCTCCGCTGCGCCCTGTGTATGGCGACGGCGCGCTCCCCTTCTGTCTCCGGCATTCTCACCCGGAGCTGTTCCGGACGTCGATCGTCGCATCGAGTCACGACTTCCGGCGACTCCCCTTTTTTGCGGAAATCGGCCGAATTTCAGACCTTCTGCAGCACCTGTGGTCTCCCGTCAACTGTTACCTTCATGCATGTCGATTTTTCGCGAAACTCCGGCACAATCGGCACAGATTGCCGTTTGACCAGAACCACTTATTCTGGTTATGCTTCTCAAGACTCCTATTCTAATTTTGTTGCGCCAAGCACCTTTCGCAACGAAACGTGGCGGGAATGCGGGTTTTCGCGTTTTTCTACTGGCGTTTGGGGTGTTTGACGGGGACACAATTTCCGTCTGATTCCTGCGGTGCCACTACGTATGTTCTCGCCCGCAAAATCCTCCTCATCCAATTTCCCGGGCCAATCCTTTCCCTCGAAGCCTGCCTTGAAACGACGGCCAGCGTGGTTTGCCACACGTGACGTCACTCCAAGTCTGTTTTGAACATTTTCCTCGAAAGTCGCATCATGCTGATTTCCACGTGGATCAAGTCGTTTCGTCGCCAGCTTCAGCCTCGACCACGCCGAATTGATCGCCGGAGATCAGATCGCTCGTCAAAGCAATCGGAGCTGCTGGAAACGCGAGCTCTACTGGCGGCGCCCACACTGATCGATGTGGAAAGTGGTACGGGAAAGATGATTGCCGAGGATTCGGTGATCTCCTTTTCGCCGGACGAACTGGTTCTGAACTTCGATTCCGTTCCGGACCTGGATCCGGCAACCGTCAGTTCGACGACCGTATTTGTGGAAACGCCGGGAGCCGACGGTGCGTTTGACGGTAACGATGTCGTGGTGCCGGTGACATTTGTGGGGATCGGTGCGAATCCCAATGAGGTGTTGCTGCAGTTCGGCCAGTCACTGAAGTCGGACCTGTACCGGATTACGATTCAGGGTGCCGTGGCGAACACGAATGCCGAACCCTTCAACGGAGGAACGGACGATACGTTTGGCTTTGAGATCGATCTGCCGACTCCGACACTGATCGCGGCAAAGCCAAATGAAGGTCAGTTTCTCAATCTGGATCCGCTTAAGCCGACAACGATCCTGTCGATTGCTCCTCGCGAAATCACGCTGCAGTTCCAGCCTGGCGACATCCTGGATCCGGCAACCATCAGCACGTCGACAATTCAGGTGGAACGGGCCGGCTTCGACGGCGACTTCGACAACGGAACCACACGAGTTCCCGTGGGCTGGGTCGGCATCGGCGATTCTCCGGAAGAAGTCATCCTGCGATTCGCGGAAAATCTGCCCGATGACGACTACCGCATCGTTCTGGATGGTGACGGTACGAATCTGGACAGCGTCACCGTCACACCGATCACGACGGTTCTGGACGAAGTTCTGGGCGACGGCGTGGACACAACCGTCAATTTCGAGCTGGAGCTGGGAGCTCGCGTTGTGGCCGTCGTGCCGCAGCCGATCACGCGCAACGGGGCCGGTGCACTGACGCAGCGCCGGGACCAGATTGTTCTGTATCTGAACGACGACGATCTGGATCTGACGTCGGTTGAGACTCGCGAGTTCTATCAGTTGATCGCGACGATGGACACGCTGGACCCGTCGGATGACGTGGTATATCTGCCCAAGGCGTCCGGCGGCGTCGTCTATGACTCTGCCAGCGACACCATCACGCTGACATTCGATTCGAACATCTATCTGCTGGCCGGACAGGGGTCCTATCGGCTGCGAGTCGGCGTGTTCGACACGCCGGTGTCCAGCACAGTTACGGTCCCTTCAGCGGGCGACGACAATTCCAGCTTCCTGACGGCTCAGAACCTGGGAACACTGACCGCCGACACTATTTCCGTGACGGCCGCCATTGAGCCTCAGACCGTATTGACGTTTCCGGAACTGCCCAGCAGCGAAGATGAGCCGGGGCATCGTGATATCGCACCGGAAAGCCATATCGGCGGAGCGGACACCAATCCTGCGATCCCCGTCGTGACCTACTACTTCCCTGACGAATACGGGACGGTGCTGGGTCAGACGGTGTTCAACCAGATCACCGCCGTCCAGAAGGAACGCGCGCGTGAAGTGTTTGAACTGTTCAGTGAATATGCCGGCGTTCAGTTTGTGGAACTCAGCAGCCGGATCGTCGGTGCCGGCGATATCGCCGTGATTACCGGCGACCCGCGCGCGATTGACCCGGCGGTGCCGCAGGGAGCCGTCAGTCTTGCCGGAAGCCTGCAGGGTTCCGGCGCCACGGCCGCCATCATGAACGGATTTACCAACTACGGAGAAAGTGAATACGGCGGCGGCTGGTTCACGACCGCGATGCATGAAATCGGCCATACGCTGGGCCTGGGACATGCGTACGACCTGCCGTCCATCATGGGAGCGGGACTGGCAGGATTCTCCGGCAATCCGGTCGAACCCGTCTTTCCCGGTGACCACGACATCACACACCTGCAGCGACTGTATCGACCGGACAGCACCGACATCGACATGTACTCATTTACGCTGTCGGAACCGGGAAGATTCACAGCCGAAGTCATTGCGGAGCGGGCTGCCGCATCAAGCCAGCTCGACAGCGTGCTGCGACTGTACGACAGCAGCGGCACCCTGATCGCACAAAACGACGACTACTTCAGCGTGGACTCGTTCATCGGTGTCGATCTGGAAGCGGGGACTTACTACGTCGGCGTGAGCAGCACCGGCAACACGGCATACGATCCGTCAGTTTCGGACACGGGTGCCAACGGCCTGACTCAGGGCAGCTACGAACTTCGCTTCGATTTTGATCGGCAGCAGACGGAAGTGCTCGTCGACGCGGCCGGTACTCCGCTGGACGGCGATTCCGACGGAATCGCGGGCGGCGTGTTTGAATACTGGCTCACCGCCAGCAGTCCGGCCAACACAATCTATATCGACAAAGCCAACGCCGCGGACGGCGCGCAGGACGGCAGCCTGGCTCATCCCTACGCAAATATCGACGACGGACTGGCTGCCGTCTCGGCGACGACGCGCGTTGTTCGCGTCGTCGGAAACGGCGGTGCTGACGGCGATGCCCTGACAACGGACGACAATGTGCCCTACCTGATCGGCCGCAATGACGCGTTCGCGGTGCTGCCCGACGGCGCTGATATCAAGGTGCCAAAGGGCGTCACTATGATGGTGGACGCCGGCGCCATTTTCAAAATGCAGTTGACGCACATCGATGTCGGCTCATCAGCCCAGGGAATCGACCGCAGCAACGGCGCCTTCCAGACGCTGGGAACTCCGGAAAACAACGTAATCTTCACATCGTATGGAAATGATGCCATCGGTGGAGACAGCGACGGCGTCACCGACGGCGCCGCTCCCGGCGACTACGCCGGTATTGTGTTCCGGAATGATTCCGATCGTGAGGAGAACGGAATCTTCCTGAATCACATCCAGCAAACCGACTTCACTCACGGAGGCGGGCAGAACTTCGCGGGAGAAGTCTTCGCACCGATTCGGACGGAAACCGCCCGTCCGACGATCATGTACAACCGCTTCACACAGAACGCATTCGCCGCCATCTCCGCGGACCCGAACAGCTTTGAGGATTCGCTGAATCGCATCGGCCCCGACATTCAATTCAACTTCGTCAATGACAATACGATTAACGGACTGCTGATCCGCACGGACGCCGGACTCGGACAGGAAGGCCTGGAACGGCTGGATGTTCCCGCACGGATGGACGACTTCGACATCACTCACATCCTGACCGACAACCTGCTGATTTCCGGCACGCCTGGCGGACTGCTGGATGGTATGGGTCGGACAAACGGGCGCCTGCAGATTGATCCGGGTGTCGTTTTCAAAGTGGAACGGTCCCGAATTGAAGCAACCCGCGGTGATTCTCAACTGATCGCGGAAGGCACACCGGAACGCCAGATCATCTTCACGTCGCTGCGAGACGACCGTTACGGAGCCGGCGGGACCTTTGATTCGTCCGGAGACGGCAGTGATACAACACCGGCACCGGGAGACTGGGGCGGACTGATCTTTAACGCCGGATCCAGCGCCAGCCTGGACAATGTCTACCTGGCCCACGGCGGCGGACGCATCCCGATTGAAGGCAATTTCGACCAGTTCAACGCCATCGAAATCCATCAGGCGGACGTTCGCATCGCCCAGAGCCGCATCGAACGCAACGCCTCAGGACGATCAGATACCAACCGCAACGGTCGCGGTTCCAATGATGCCACCACTATCTTCGTGCGCGGCGCTCAGCCGATCATTGTGGGTAACGACTTCCGTGACAATCTCGGCAGTGTCATCAGCATCAACGCGAATTCCATGCAGTCACACCAGCAGGGTGACTACGGAAAGACAACCGGTCTGCTGCAGGCATTCACACAGCTGGAAGACAACTACGGGCCGCTGATCCGACTGAACACCTATCGAAATAACGCTCTGAACGCGATGGATCTGCGCGGTGAGGAACTGACGACGGAAGTCATCGTCGACGACTTTGACATCGTCCATGTTCTGACTGACGAAATCTATATCGACAACCTGCACACCTACGGCGGAATGCGGCTGATCAGCAGTCAGGACGGCAGCCTGGTGTTCAAGCTTGCCGGAACAAATGCCGGCATCACGGCCAATGGGAAAGCGATCGACATTGATGATCGTATCGGCGGCACTCTGCAGATCCTGGGCAACGGCCAGTATCCCGTGATCTTCACATCGCTGTTTGATGACAGTATCGGCGCAGGATTCGGACCGGACGGACTCCCCGTCACTGATACAAACAACGACGGCGGTGCCACGACTCCGGCACCGGGCGACTGGCGCAGCCTGTCACTTCAGGAGTTCGCAAACGACCGAAATGTCCGGCTCGTCCAGGAAAACGAACGAGTTCTGACTGAGGGCAAGGAACAAAACGGTGTCCCCGTCGATGCGGAAGTCGTCGGTGTCCTCGCACCCGCGGAAAAACACGGTGATGACAATCGGGCGCTGGGAATTGAAATCTTCGGCTCCATCGGCCTGGACAATCCGGGTGACGTGGACATCTACAAGTTTGAAGTGGATACCGGCACGGAGGTCTGGTTCGATCTCGATCGCACGGGAAGCTCACTCAATTCGGTTCTGGAACTCGTTCTGCTGGACGGCACTGTGATCGCCTCGTCCGGTCTCACAGGTGACGGTTCTCTGGGCGGCATTGCCATGCCACTCACCAAACACGCCTATCTGGGTCCGGACTACTACACCGTCAATCCGCGCGACGAAGGCTTCCGCGCCGTACTTCCGATCGATCCTGCGGTGGGAGTTAAACAGGAAGCATTCTACGTACGCGTCAGAAGTTTCGGCGGCCTGACATCGGGTGAGTACGAGCTGGAAATTCGTCTGCAGCAGCGAGACGAAAAGGCCGGCTCGACCATTCAGTACGCCGATGTGTCCTACGCGACGAACGGAATCGAAGTCATTGGGCTTCCCCGCCACTCGCCGCTGCTTGGTGAAGCCGGCGAGGCAGGCGACGCATCCAATACGTTCGGCGGCGCGCAGACGGTCGGAGACCTGCTGGTGTCCGATCGCAAGACACTGTCGATCGCGGGCAACGTGACCGCCCCCGGCGATATCGACTGGTATCGATTCGACCTCGGTTATGAATACATTCAGTCCATTGGCGGAGTGAACGGCGGACCGAAGACGTTTTCCACAATCTTTGACATCGACTACGCCGACGGTCTGACCCGCGGTGACCTGACGCTCAGCGTCTTCGACCAGAACGGAAATCTGATCCTGGTATCCCGCGACTCGGATATTATCGATGATCAGCCTGCGCCCGGGGAGGGGCAGGATATCGACGATCTGACGCGAGGATCGTTTGGAAAAGCCGATCCGTTCATTGGCCCGGTTCAGTTGCCTGCAGCGACACCCGGGCAGGATCTGACCTATTTTGTCGCCGTGTCGTCCAACGCGCAGCTCCCGTCACTCCTGAATCAGACCTATACGCTGAACAGTCTGAATCCGCTTGTCCGTCTGGAACCCATTGATTCCATCGACCGCCTTATCGAAGACCACATCGGGTTTACCGGCTGGACTTCCGGAAGTTCACTGCTTGGCGTGTTCAATTCGATCCAGCCGACGCAAGGCGGCCTGTTCGACACCACGACACGACTGGCTCTGGACACTTATGTGAAGCCCTTCGAGCTTACAGATGTCGTGTTGTTTGTGTCGGCCGGCGACAGACTGATGACGGTCGACCCGTTCACCGGCAGTCTGGAAACCAATATCGGAGCTCTGCCGGGCGGGGCTTCTGGGGTGGCCGACATTGAATTTCGGGATGACGGTCGTCTCTATGGTTACCATGACCTGCCAGGTGCGGGAAACACTGTCGGCAGAGTGATCGAGATCGATTCAGGTAATGCGGGGTTTGCAACCTACGGCGATGACAGCATCCCTGACGACGCCATGGCCAATCCGCGTAACTTTGAACAGGTTACCTCCGACGATGCCCAGGCCATGGCCTGGCGCACCAATGATGTGGACAGCGACGACGATGCAGCCGACTTCGATCTGTTTCTGGCGGTGCCCGATGCCGTTGTCCCCGGTACCTCCGTCCTCTACCGTGCCGACCCTACAAACGCCTCGGCAGCGGTCCAGCAGGGGCAGCCCTGGGGACGTGTCGGAGCCGGTGGCCAGACGATTAGCGGTCCAGGAGTCTCCGGACGAACCACCGGCATGGTGTTTTCCGGCGGCAGACTTTACGGCGTCAATAACAACGGCCAGTTGTACACCATCAGCACTGCCACGGGTGGCGCAACCCTGGTCCGTGATTTTAGCCCGCTGGGTTTCAACTTCACTGATATCACGCGCGGCCCACAGAATGTCGAAGGCGGCATCTATTCGCAGATGTTGTTTGCCACAACTTCCGGAGGTCAAATGGTCGCATTTGACACCGCCGGCAACCTGCAGGGGATTTTCAGCGGTGGTGCATCATCGGTCACACTGGGCGTTGGTGGTACTGTGACAGGGCTGGCATTTTCGCCGCTGGACTTCAACCTGTGGCATGTCACACAGACACGCGGCGGAGACGCCGGTCACGGTATCAACACCACGTCGTCGAGTAACCGCGTCACCCCGGCCGACTTTGGAGTGGCGCTGCCGAACGGAGCCGGATCCCGACCTTCCAATGAAGGCGAAGGCGGTGCCAGCTTCTACTTCGGACTTGACGAATGGGTCAATGACCCGGCTGCTGCGCAATCCTATTTTGATTATGGCACCGGAGCACAGACCGGAACAACCTCAGGGGAACATCAGCAACTGACTGCGAACCCCGCAATCGGAAATAACTACAATCTTCCGGGCGGTGCGTTTGGCGCACTCGTGTCAGGTACATTTGATCTGAGTGCCTACAGCCGAACCGACAAGCCCACATTGTATTTCAACTACTTCCTGGACACCCAGAATGCCGCCGGCACAACAACCGGCAACACATTCCGGGATTCAGCCCGTGTTTACGTGTACGACGGGAACACGGACACGTACTTTCTGGTCGCCACGAACAATTCGGCACTGTCACCGGCAACGAACCCGAATGCAGGGGAATTGCCGACTCACATCACCGCGTCAGGAGCCATTCAGAATGGCCAGCGAGCCAACCAGCGCGTTCAGGAATTGTTCGACGATTCCGGCACCTGGCGACAGGCCCGAATCGACCTGGCGGACTTTGCGGGTCGGTCGAACCTGCAGCTCCGCTTCGACTTTTCCACATCCGGTGACAGTGAGGATGGACTGCCCGGCGACGCGCGCGGCAATCGGTTCAACCCGCAAAAGGGACAAAACAACGCGGAAGAAGGCTTCTACATCGATGACATCATCATCGGCCTGACGGAACGCGGCGAAGCGGTCACGGGGCCTGCCCGAAGCACGACGACGTTCTTCCAGACACCACAAAATCCTGTCTTTGGCGATCCGGTCGAAAACCTGACCGGGCGATATCAACTGGAGATCCGCGAAGGCGCGCCTTACGTAATCAGCTCCCAGGGCGTCCTCGGTGACCCGATCAGCAAGCTGCTACCGGACCTGGCTGTGGCACGGACATTCGACACGAACGATCGCCTGATCCCGGATCCGACTTTGCCGGGTTCCGTCGGGGAGCTCGGTGATCAGAACGCACACCGCGACCAGGGTCAGATTCTGATCGAAAACAACAGTGTTCATTTTGCGGCGAATGTCGGCATCCTCGTCGACGCCGCGGTACGTGACGCGGATGGACTCGCCAGCCCGGGATCTCCCCGGAACTTTGACACTCTGAACAATCAGCGTCTGACGACCGGCGTGACGATCAAGAACAATATCGTGGACAACTTCGGGACCACGGGTATTCGGTTCAGCGGTGACAACGCCGCCGGCGGACCGGCGGCCGTGCCGTTCGGAAAGCTGGTCAATAATACGGTCTATGGAGGCCTTGCAGCCGCAGGAACCGGTATCCAGATTGACCAGAACGCCAGCCCGACTCTGCTGAACAACATTGTTGCCAATACATCGACGGCCATTGCCGTGGACGCTTCGTCGTCAAGTACGGTTGTGGGCACTTCGCTGTTCCAGGGAAATGGCGCCATCGGCGCGCTGGGCACCGACGCGATTCAACTGGCTGCCGGCGCGCCGCTGTTTGTCGATCCGGCAAACGGGAACTTCTATCTGGAGTCAGGCAGCCTGGCGATTGACAGCTCGCTGAATAACCTGGTGGACCGTCCCGCGTTTACCGTCGTGAAAAATCCGCTGGATATTCCGAATTCTGACGTGCTGGCGCCGGACCTGGACCGCTTCGGGCAGATTCGGCTGGATGATCCCAACCAGGATCCGGCACCGGGGCTCGGGCAGAATATCTTCAAGGATCGCGGAGCCGTTGAACGAGCGGACTTCATCGGACCAACAGCGATTCTGCTGCATCCGGAAGACAACGGCATCGGCGACAACGATCCGGTGGATCATGAAGTCGATTTTATTGTCGCCGATTTCCTGACCGAATTTGTCGTCCAGTTGCTGGACGGCGGTATCGGCATCGCGGATTCGTTGATCAACCCGGGACAGTTCGCTCTGTACCTGGATCAGAATCCGATTACTGACCCGATGGCGGTTCCTCTGGTCGAAGGCCAGGACTACCAGTTGGTCTATAATCCCGTGGCGGATCAGGTCATCTTCCAGGCGGTGACTGTCTTTGCGACTGAGCATCGGTATTTCATTACACTCGACCGCGACATGACGACGGGAATTCGTGACCTTGCCGGAAACATCCTGCAGAGCAATCGGCCGACCGGAGGCACATACTTTGGTATCAGCCTGACCGATGGCATCAACGATCCACCGATCAACATTGTCCCCGCCGACCAGACAACACCGGAAGACACACCGCTGGTGTTCAGCGTCGCCAACGGAAACCAGATCGCTGTTTCTGACGCCGACGTCCATCTGGGTGACAATCAACTGACGGTGACTCTGACGGCAACCAACGGCAGAATCACTTTGAACGGTGCCGTTGATGATGTAACTCCGGTTCCTGGCCTCAGCTTTACAACAGGAGACGGCTGGAATGATGTGACAATGACGTTCAAGGGCACAGTCCCCGCGATCAATGCCGCTCTGGAGGGTCTGTCCTTCCTGGGCGACCAGGATTTCTTCGGACTGGCATCGCTGAGAATCCTGACGGAGGACAACGGGCAGTTCTCCGGCACACCGATTTCGCCCAACGAATCCGATGACGACACGGTGGCAATTAATGTCACTCCGGTAAACGACGATCCCACGTTTGATCCGCTGACGGATCCGTCGGCGGTCGACGAAGACGCGGGACCGCAGTCAATCAGCAATTTCGTGACGAATATTGCACCGGGCCCCGCAAACGAGTCGGCACAGACCGTTTCGTTCAACGTCACCGTGATGTCCACCACCGGCAGCTTTTCCGTGGCGGAGTTCTTCACTGCAACAGGAGCCCCGGCGATTGATTCCGCCGGCACACTTACGTTCACGACAGCGCCGGATGTCAATGGCACGGCGATCATCAGCGTCGTCGCCGAAGACAGCGACGGAGGTCTCAGCGATCCTCCGCAGACCTTCACGCTGACTGTCAATCCTCTTAATGACGCACCGGAATTCACGCTGAATGATGCCGCGTTCACAGACCCGCCGACGGATTCGATGATCGATGGCGTGGAGGATTCCGGCACCGTTGTTGTCGATCTGGTCGACGCGTTCGCGGCGGGACCGGCAACCGCCATCGATGAAGTCGGCAATCAGTTGCTGACGTGGGTCACCGGAACGCCGACGTTCACCGGATCGTTGTCGTTCAGCACGTTCAGCGTCGACGCAAACGGCAATCTGACCTACCAGCCGACGGCCGACACCTCCGGCACGGCGACATTTACTCTGGCGCTTCAAGACGACGGCGCCACGGGTGCCGGCAACGTCAATATCAGTGCAGCGCGAACGATTACGATCAATGTAGTTGGCACGCCGGACCCGCCGGTACCAGCGACGCCCGACTATGTGATCGACCGGGGCGACACGCTGTTGCTTGACGCTTCCGGAACTTTCGATCCGGACGTTGCCGACCCCGGAGATCTCCTGGCCTATCAATGGGATTTGAATGGTGACGGCGACTTCACAGACGTCGCAGGCATCTCAACGACGTCTCCCACAATTTCCGTACCCTATAGCGTGCTAACGTCGCTGGGACTGACGGCGCCCAGCGTCAATCCGATCACTCTGCGAGTCACAGATTCGTTCGCCGGCACCTCGGTAGACGTCGGTGCCATGCTGACGATTCGAATCGTCGACTACGGTGACGCCCCGAACACATACGGTACGCTGAAATCCGCAGGCGGAGCCGCTCACACGATCGTCAGCGGCGTCTATCTGGGATCCGGCGTCGACGATGAGACGGACGGAATTCCCGGAACTGCGGCAACGGGCGATGACCTGAACCAGGCCACCAACGACGAAGACGGTGTCGTCATCGATCCGCTGATCCAGCGCAGTGCGACTCTGGATGTACCGTCGTTTGTCACGGTCACGGCTTCGGTGGCCGGAAAGGTGGACGTCTGGCTGGACCTGAACGGAAACGGCCAGTTCGATCACGCGACGGAGCACGTTAATGGCGGTGCCAGTTTTGATGTCGTTCAGGGAACAAACCGGCTCGATTTCACGATCCCCGCCGGAGCATTCGGCAGCGGCTCTGTTCAGACGTCGTACCTGAGAGTTCGGTTCAGCACAGCAGGCGGTCTGCTGCCGACGGGTCGAGCGGACGATGGCGAAGTTGAAGACTATCAGGTCACGATCAATCCGCTGGTTGCCGCCGTGCAGCCTACGGTGATCCGGCCGGCCGGTCCGGAAACCAGCGATCTGACTCCTACAATCGCATGGAACGATCTGCCGGAGAATTACTTCTATGACGTCGTCCTTCGA
Organism: Planctomycetaceae bacterium; assembly: GCA_041398785.1. Lineage (NCBI taxonomy): Bacteria > Pseudomonadati > Planctomycetota > Planctomycetia > Planctomycetales > Planctomycetaceae > Planctomycetaceae bacterium. Next base: position 95,126 of record JAWKUA010000020.1, read on the forward strand.
GACGCGGCAGGCACACCCATACAGCTTGCCACGCGAACGCAGGACACTTCGGTGGTCGTTCCTTCCAACCTTGCAAACGGTACTTACACAGTTGAAGTGACGCCGTACAACAAGGTGGACCAGCCAGGTCCGACGTCCGCACCTTATACGTTTGTTGTGAAGAAGCTGGTGGTTTCGTCGCCGAGCGGCGATATTGGCGACAACACACCAACGGTTGCATGGAATCAGATCCTCGGAACTCAGAACTATCAGTTGGTGATCAATTCGCTCAGCACAGGTGTCGACTCGATCGTCAACGAATTGAGTCTTTCGGGCGGAGCGACAAGCTTTACCGTACCGACGGCCCTGGAACTGGGGCGCTACGAAGTTCTTGTCCGGGCGATCGATTCGGCCGGCGACCCGGGCGACTGGAGCGACCCGCTGGAGTTCACAGTTCGCACTGCTCCGGTCATTGTGAATCCGACGGGAGTGATCACCGGCAGCCTGCCACTGCTGCAATGGACGGCGGTTCCGGGGGCTCTGTCGTACAACATCGTGCTTGACAACCTGACCGACAATATCGCACCGGTATTGGTCCGCAACGGACTGAGTACGACATCATTCCAGGTAACTCAAGCGCTGCCGATGGGCAGATATGCGTTCCGAGTCGAAGGGGTCAGCGCACCGGATGTCACAACCAGCATGCCAATCGTCGGATTCCAGTCTCCGGCAGGTGCCGTCTTTACACTGGCACCGGTACCGGTTGCTGAAACACCGATGGGGAATCTTGACGATTCGACACCCACCATCTCGTGGCAGGCAATTCCGGGAGCGGATCAGTACGAAGTGACTGTCCGCCGCGACTTCGGAGACAACGCTGTGGTCGCGGGTCCCGCGATCGTCGATGCGGCTCAATATACCGTGCCGACACCCTTGCCGCTGGGACGCTATGCCTACCAGATTCGTGCGATCAACCGGCAGGTAACCGGCGGATCAGGCGGCGACGTGACGTCCGCGGCCAGCACTGCGGTAGTGTTCACAGTGACCACCGCACCGATCGTCACCATGCCGAATACGTCGATCTACGACACCACGCCGACGGTCACGTGGACGGCACCGACGGGGTCAATTCGGCACGAAGTCTGGATCAACGACGAAGCGACGCACACGCGAGTGTTCTACGCTCCTGACACCGCCGGGACCAGTATCGACACGACCGCACTGCCGCCAGGAAACTACCGTGTCTGGGTACGTTCGTTCGCGGACGCCGCGCACACAATTGCGTCCGGATGGAGTACCGGCAAGCCGTTCCGAATCGGCACTCCGCCGCAGAATCTGCAACCCGGTGGTCGCACTACGGATTCCACCCCGACTCTGACGTGGGAAGGTTCACTCGGCGGCGAAAACTACGAAGTGTGGCTCAGCAGCACCACCAGCAGCGGACGCATCCTGCTGGTCACAGAACTGGACAGCGCGGCCTACACGGTCCCGGACGCCTTGCCGGTCGGTAAGTATAGATTCTGGGTTCGTGCGACTTCCGGCTTCGGGGAAAAGAGCGCCTGGAGTCAGGCTCACGACTTCGAAGTTGTTACGGCTCCAGCCTTCCAGAGCTTCGGACCGACAACGTTCGACACAACTCCCACGTTCAACTGGAATAGTGTCACACGAACGCTCAGTGGTGTCACAACGACGGCCCAGCGCTACGAAGTCTGGCTGGACAATGTAACCAGCGGTCAGGTGAATGTTCTTCGAAACGTCCCGACCTCGCCGCCGACCTCCACCAGCTATACGGTCGAAACTCCGCTGGCTCCGGGTTCGTACGTGATGTGGGTACGGGCCTTCGTGGCAGGAACCAACACACAGGCCGGTACTACGGTTACTGCCTGGAGCGCGCCATACCGGTTTGACGTCGGTGGCAGGCCGGTCGTTGATCCGGTGGCATCGACGTCGAATCCGCGGCCCGATTTCACCTGGCAGCCTGTCGGAGGAGCGGCCTCTTACGAAGTCTTCGTAGCCCTGACCGCAACTCCGACGACGGCGGTCGTCCGGGAAGCGGAACTGACGACCACGTCGTTTACGCCGACCTCCGATCTGCCGGTTGGTGAGTACTCCGTTTGGGTGCGAGCGACCAGCGATGGCGGCGTTACGAGCGCGTGGAGTCGGGCGCAGACATTTGAGATTATTGCGCTGACTGCGCCGACCGTGACACCGATCGGCACAACCTCAGATCGCACTCCGACATTTACTTGGAGCGAAGTGCCGGGCGCTCATCGGTATGAGATCTTCATCGCCCGTGCCGCCACACCAACCGTCCCGCTGATTCAGCAGGGTAATCTGATTCCCACCAGCTTTACTCCGGTGACAAATCTGGCCCCGGGCGCCTATCGCGTCTGGGTCAGAGCGATAAGTGCATCCGGAGTACAGGGACCATGGAGCGCTTTTGAAGAGTTCACTGTCGTGTCCAGCGACATCACCGGGGACGACAGCGAACTGCCGCAGCTTGTGGCATTCGCGCTGACCGGACCGACAGTTGCCGCGGAACCGACGATGGACGCTGCCATCAGCATGTTGCCGGCCAGGATCGCGGCGCCTGAACAGGCACCGGTTGAATCCACCGCGTTTGCCGAACCGTCCGAGACATCGAAATCTCAGTTCCGTGACATGGCCGAAGAAGCGGCGCCGGTCAGGGATGTGCGGGAAGAAGCTGTGGAAATCACCGATGCACTGATGTCCGAATGGGATCGTGAGATCTGGGCGGCAGAAGCAGAAATGTCCGCACTGGACGACACATCCGCGGCCGAGGCGTCGACGGGCCTGGTTGCCGCGGCGCTGCTGACAAATCGCCGGTCTTTCAGACGGCGACGAACCTCGTAGAACCCCTGTTCGCAGAAATGTGGCACAACCTGTGAGCTCGCAGGTTGTGCCACGCAGCGCATTTGTTTCGCCGCTGAAACGGATGCTGCGGCATTGGCCCGCTACTTCTGCGAAAAGCGGCGGTACAGGGCCGCGTAGGTGCCGTTGGCAGCCAGCAGATCCGCATGGCGGCCGGATTCGACAATGCGGCCGTCTTCCAGAACAAGCACCTGGTCGGCATTGACGATCGTGCTCAGGCGGTGCGCGACGACAAACGATGTTCGGCCTCGCAGCAGCCGGCTGATCGCTGTCTGCAGATGTGCTTCGGTGGCACTGTCGATGCTGCTGGTGGCCTCGTCCAGAATCAGGATGGATGGATCGGCAATCATCGCCCTGGCGAAGCAGACCAGTTGCCTCTGTCCGGACGAAAGTGCCAGCCCGCCTTCGCCAACCTGAGTACTCAGACCTGCCGGCAGCGTCGACTGCAGGTCAGTGCAATCCAGTTCCTGCAGAACCGCCAGAATTTCGTCGTCGGTCGCTTCGGGCCTGCCCATCCGAATGTTGTCAGCGACCGAACCGTGAAACAGAAAATTCTGCTGCAGAACTATTCCCATTCGCCGGTGCAGGGAATCTCCGGAAACGGTTCGCAGGTTCTGGCCGTCGAGCAACACCGTTCCGGTTGTCGGCAGATAGAACCGCGACACCAGATTAATGATGGAACTCTTGCCGCTGCCCGTCGCCCCCACCAGGGCAATGGTCTGCCCTGGTTCCGCGACGAATGACACGTGGTGCAACACGGGACGGTTTGGTTCGTAGCCGAAAGTGACATCGCGGAACTCCACGCGGCCGGCGATCTGCCGAAGTTCGGTTGCGTCCGCAACATCGGTCCATTCGGGCTGGGAATCCAGCAACTGAAACAGCCGTTCGGCGCCCGCCATCGCGGTCATCGCCTGGTTGTACTGGCCGCCGAGCACGGAGATGGGCGAAAAGAAGAGGTTCGCCATGAAGAAGAAGCCGACCAGATCTCCGATATCTGTCGTACTGTCGGCGGCCAGAACACGATGGCCGCCCACCAGCAGCAGGATCGCAATGAACACCTGACTGTTCATTTCCAGCAGTGGCAGAAAACGCCCGTGAGTCAGCAGGACCTTCGTGTTGTAACGGGAGTGATCCTCGGACAGCGCATGGAAAACGCGGGCATTTTCCTGTTCGCGCACGAATCCCTGAGTCACGCGAATTCCGGCGACGGACTCAACCAGCGTCGCCGTGACCCGGCTGAACGATTCCCGCATGTTTCGCAGCGCCCTGCTGAGCCTCCGGTGAAACCGTCGATTCAGGTACCAGATGACGGGAGCCAGGCCAAGTACGATCAGAAACAGGCCGGCGTCGTAGTACAGCATGGCCGCCGCGGCAATCACCATCTGGCCAACCTGCACCAGGGACACGTACAGGACTTCCTGGACGCCAATGCGAATGTCTTCCATGTCCGACGTCATCCGACTGATAACGCGGCCAATCCTGTGCGTATGGAACCATCGCATGGGCATTTGCTGGATGTGCCGGAACAGAATGTTCCGCAGGTCACAGACCACGGATTCTCCCAGTTCCAGAGCCAGTCGCTGGCGGAAATGCATCACGACCTGCGTCAGCAGTGCCAGCACCGCGAAGGCCGCCGCGCCGACGCGCACCTGATCGATGTTTCCTTCAGCCACCGGTCCCCGGATGACGGCAGCCACCAGCCACGTCAGAGCGGGCAACTGCAGTGCGCGCAGGACGACTGCGACCATCAGCCAGAACCTCTGCCGGCGATACGCGCGGGTATACGACATTAGTCGCGCGATGAGGCGAAACTGAAGCGGACGCTGGCGGGGTTCGCTTTCGCGTTCGATGTAACGCGTGAGCGAACTCTGAGGATTGGCGACCTGGACCATGGCTGCGTAACCTCAGGCGGTTTCCTGAAATCCGAATGCGGCGTCGGCAAACTGCAGCTCATTCAGACCACGGTAGTATTCGCAGTTTGCCTTCAGATCGCGGTGGCGACCGACGGCATCGATGCGCCCGTCGCGGATAACGACGATCCGGTCCGCCTCCCGCAGCGTGCAGATGCGGTTGGAAACGAGAATCGTTGTCCGCCCCTGCCGCGCGGAAACGACTGCGTCGCGAATCTCGTGCTCGGTTTCGGCGTCGACGGCAGCGGTGGCGTCGTCCAGCAGCAGGATTGGGGGACTCTTCAGCAGCGCCCTGGCCAGAGTCAGCCGCTGTCGCTGCCCGCCGGAAAGATTGGCTCCATGTTCGCCGACCATGGCTTCAAAACCCTGCGGCAATTCGTCAATGAAGTCAATGGCGGATGCCGCCGCGGCTGCCTGGCGAATCTGTTCGTCACCGGCATCGGGACGTCCAAACGCGATATTCGCGGCCACCGTGTTGCTGAACAGAAAACTATCCTGAAACACGATCCCGATATTCTGACGCAGGTCACTCAGGTCAAGGTCACGCAGGTCGTGGCCGTCCAGTCGGATACTGCCGTCGTCGACGTCGTAAAACCGCATCAGCAGACTCAGCAGCGTCGATTTGCCGCTGCCGACCGGACCGGTGATCCCGAGAAATTCACCCGGACTGACGCGAAGACTGATGTCGTGCAGGACGGGCCGATCACGGTCGAATCCAAAGGTGACATGGCTGAACTCAATCCTTCCTTCCGCGCGGCGAATGTGCTGTGCTGCGGGCGGCGACACAATCCGCAGCGGTTCGTCGAGCACTTCAAACACACGGTCAGCGCTGACCAGTCCCGACTGAATCGAATTCGCGATGTTCGTGATCTGTCCCACCTGATTGGCGAACTCGCTCAGAAGGTTTGCAAAGACAAACAGCCCGGCTCCCAGAGCCAGTTCGCCGCGGATGACCAGCACACTTCCGTAACCGATCAGAACCAGCATGTTGACCTGTGTCACCAGTCCCATCACCGGCTGGAACGTTGAGACTTTCATGAAGATCGTGCGTTTCAGATCGCGAATATCCTGATTCGCTTTTCGAAATTTTTCCGCCTGTTCGGCTTCGCGGGCAAACCCCTTGATGACGTGAATTCCCTGCAGGTTTTCGACCAGCGACCGAATCATCACGTCGCCAAGGTCACTGGCCTGCCGATAAACGGGCTGCACGACACGCGAAAACACAACGGCCCCGATCCACAACACCGGAGTGCTCGCAAGGCAGCACAGCGTGAGCGTGACGTGCGTTCGCAGCATATACACCAGATAGACAGCCAGTGTCAGCAGCACCATGATGACCCTGACGACAACGCCATCGATGAATCCCCGCACGGCCGATGCGTCACCGGCGGCACGATTGATGATTGAACTGCTTTCGCCGGCGTCGTAGAAGTGAAAGCTGAGCTGCTGCAGCTTTCGGTAGACATCGGTTCGCGTTCGAATCAGCACCTGCTGTGAAAGCGCCGCGGCCGCGATTGCCGACGCGTATTTCAGCGCCGCGGTAACGGCCGCGACCAGCAGAATGCAGCCGGACAGCGCTGTAATGACAAACTGCGGAGACCAGTGTTCCGGCGGAGAAAGTCCGGCGGGCCAGCGGGGAGCAACGGCGTCCGACGACAGAACCCAACGCAGATAGTCGATGCCCAGACCGGTCATTCCCAGTGTTGCCATCGACAGCGCAACCAGCAGGGACTGCAACAGCAGCACCTGGAAGATGCCCCATTTGTATTCAGCGGCCAGTCCCAGCAGACGCAGCAACAGCAAAGCGTTGGAAGGTCGCTTTCTGACCGCCGTCCGATGCGAAGTCTCCTGAGCGGGTGATGCCGGAGACGACCGATTATCCGAATGATTTCCTGCTCGCATCAACATACTCATCGGTGGCAGCGTCAATGGCGCGAAGCATAGGCGACGGGACGAAGGCGGCGAATGCCGGATTTCGGAAATCAGGGCGGTGGCGCGAGATCGGAACGGAATTCGTCCGAACGGGAATCAGCGGTCCGCAGTGGCCGTCCGGTTTGTTGCATTCCCACGGATTCCGCAAAATGGTGCCCCTCGGCAAAACGGACGCGTGTGCTGATCCCGTTCTGCGTCCGTGACCGTATCGCCGCCCCGGTTATTCTTCGCCGGTGACACGGCATCAACCGGAATTTCAGGACGATTGGCACCCATGCAGGTCACCATCACAGCCGTTGGCCCCGACAACACAGGTCTGGCCGACCCCATCATTCACTACGTCACGGGCGCCGGGGCGAACATCCACGAAATCCAGATGTATGACCGGGATTCGGAACATTTGTTCGCGATGCTGATGCGAATTGACTGGCCCGATGCGCCGGTCGACGTCGCAACTCTTCGGCGACACCTCACGGAAATCGGCGACCGGAAGGGCCTGAAAGTGCGAGTCTGGTCGCGGGACGAGCACCCGCGACTTCCGCGACTGGCGATCTGTTCGACCTACCGCACCGAACCGCCGCTGGCGATTCTGAGAGCGATCCGCGACGGTCGACTCAGAGCCGAACCCACGGTCATGCTGGGAAACCGCAATGCCTGCCGCAGTGTGGCCGAACAATTCAACATCCCCTGGACAAACATCGGTGACGCTTCCGGCAACCCCGACTACTCGATCGTCGAACGACTGATCGACGAACACGAAATCGACTACGTGGTTCTGGCGCGGTACATGCGCGTGCTGCCTGCCGAACTCTGCTGGAAGTTCGCGGGCGGTCGGATCATCAATCTTCATCATGGACTGCTGCCGCCGTTTCCCGGATTCCGTCCGTATGAAGACGCGTTTCAGCACCACATGCTGTGCTACGGTGCCACGGTTCATTTTATCGTCCCGGAACTCGACGCCGGCAACCAGATCATCCACCAGAGTTCCTTCAACGTGAGACCGGGGACGCCGCTGGAGGACATCAAGCGGCAGGGCGAAAGCGATCACGAACCGAATTGCCTTGTGGAAGGCGTCCGCCGAGTCATTGATCGCGAAGTCGAACTTCACTTTCACCGCATCGTGCGCGCCGTCAGGTCCGCGTGAGATCAACAACCGCGTTACGCTCCGCGGCGCCACTTTGAATCAAGGACTTTTCCCGGTGCCGGATTTCCGGAAACCGGGCGTCGCAACACCTGGCAGAACGTTCCGCCGCCAACTCCGATCGAAGGATCTGTTTGAATGAAAGTGGAATCTTCGTCCGACAATGCCGAGGTCCTGAAACTTCGGAAACAGCGTGCGGCAAAGGTCGTGCGGCAACTGAAGAAGGAATTTCCGGTTGCCGAGTGTGCGCTGCACCATGAATCCGCGTTTCAGTTGCTCGTCGCCACCATCCTTTCCGCACAGTGCACGGACGAACGCGTCAACAAGGCGACTCCCGAATTGTTCCGGCGGTTTCCCGACGCGGTCGCTCTGGCCGCATCAACGCAGGGTGATGTCGAGAGCATCGTGCGGCCACTCGGCTTCTTTCGAAACAAGGCGGCTAACATCCGGGCGATGGCGAACACGCTTGTCCGGGACTTCGATGGAAAGATCCCCGAAGACATCGACCAACTGGTGACGCTGCCGGGTGTCGGCCGCAAGACGGCCAGCGTCGTTCTGGGAACGTGGTTCGGCATACCGTCCGGCGTGGTCGTCGATACTCATGTGCGGCGCATTTCCAACCTGCTGGGATTGACGGAATCGCAGAATCCGGACGTTATCGAACGCGATCTGATGCACGTCCTTCCGAAAAAGGAGTGGATCGGGTACTCGCATCGCGTCATTTTGCACGGACGCGCAACGTGTGTGGCCCGTCGGCCCGGATGCCGGGAATGTGCGTTGCTGCGGATTTGTCCGCGGATCGGGCTGCCTCCGCTGGAATGACGTTTTCGCACAGTCGCAGTATGCTTCGCCCATGCTTGAATCGCCTTCGCCGTCTTCTTCCGACGACCTGATTCACCGATTGCAGCAGACGCGACGCACCAGGTGGCGGGAGCGGCTGCTGCGCGGCGAATGGCTTGTGCTGGCGCTGGGAGTGTCCGGAGTACTGGTGCATGTCGGATTCGTCACGACGTCCGCGGAACGCGTTCGTGACCTGAATTCGCTGGCTGTGCTGGTGATGTGCCTGCTGTCAGTTTCGCGAATCGCCCGCTCGGCAATCGCAGTCCCCGGACACCATTCACCCCGGCTGCGAACCGCGCAATTGCTCGCCGTACCCGTCCTGTGGGGACTGGGACTTGCCGCCGGCACGCTGGTGCATGAACCGTCACCGGAACGAATGTCTCTTGCCGTGGGCTGGACCGAATGCATGATCGCGACGATGGCCGCGCTGGCCGTCCTCCGCGCGGTCCGGTCACTCGCCGCGCGAACTCACAACTCGGCGGTGCTGCTGGCAGGATCTTTCCTGCTGCTGATTACCGTCGGCACGTTGCTTCTGAAAATGCCGATGTGCGTCGCCGACGGCGCTCAGGGAGGATCACAATCGGCGGACTGGAACGTTGCTCTGTTCACGGCAACAAGCGCCAGTTGTGTCACGGGTCTGATCGTTGTGCCGACCGGAAGCCACTGGAGCCCCGTGGGACACGCGGTGATCTTCACGCTGTTTCAGATCGGAGGACTCGGCATTCTGACATTCGGAGCCTTTGTCGCCGTCCTGAGCGGTCGGCGCGGGCTGCATTTTCGGGAAGCGCGGACGCTGAGAGACATGCTGGATTCGGAGTCCGTCAAGGATTCTCGCATGCTGCTGCTGACCATCCTGCTGTTTACTTTGGCCACGGAACTTGTCGGAGCCTGCTGCCTGGCGGGCCTGTGGTCGGACAAGACACCGGGACAGCAGGCCTGGCACTCCGTGTTTCATTCCGTCAGCGCGTTTTGCAATGCGGGCTTCTCGCTGCAGGATGACGGCTTTCTGAACATGGGAGGTCACTGGCAGGTGTTCGGCCCGCTGACGTTTCTGATCATTCTGGGAGGACTGGGATTTCCGGTGATTCAGGATCTGGGTATCGCCATTCGAAACAACTGGCGACGAAGAACCAGACGGACGCTCTTTCTCAGCAACACCGCTCGTCAGCGCTTGTCGGTTCACAGCCGCCTGGTCCTTTGGTCAGCGCTTGTATTGCTGGTGATGGGAACGGTGAACTTCTTTTTTCTGGAATCGCTGCGAACCGAACCAGAAGAATCCACAGGTCGACGCATCGCCGACGCGTGGTTTCAGTCCGTGACATTTCGAACTGCCGGTTTTAACACCGTCGACCACGGTTCACTGTCGCCGGCCACGAAATTGATGGCCATCGTCCTGATGTTCATCGGGGCGGCTCCGGGATCAACCGGCGGCGGCGTCAAGACAGTCGTTTTCGCCATCACAATGCTGAACATCTACGCCGTGTGGCGAGGTCGCGATCGCGTTGAGGTTTTTGGTCGCTGCATTCCTGCCGAACAGGTTTCGCGGGCGCTTTCCATGATCGCCGTCGGACTGATTATCGTGCTGCTGACCACTGGACTGCTGGTTGTCTTCGAACCCGAATCGACGCCCTTTCTGGATTTGCTGTATGAAGCCACAAGCGCGTTCGGCACGGTGGGAGTCTCCACCGGCGTCACCGGCAGCCTGAGCGTTCCGTCGCAACTTCTGATCGTGGTTGTCATGTTTCTGGGCCGAGTCGGACCGATCACGCTGTTGCTTGCCATGGCCGGCGCAGGCGATGCTCACAAGTACAGCTACCCAACGGAACGCGTTAGTCTGGGATAAACAAAGTACACCGGGCATCGACGGGGCTTCGGAGGATTCACGCGATCTGCACAGACTGACCCAAGCCGATCCAAAACGAAATCGGTATCAAGTCCCGGAAGTGGGGCGGCACCACGGCCATGACGAATCGCGGCCGGACACCACTCAGAGCGGCAATTTCCGCCGGAATGCGGCATCTCCTGCGTGCGTGACGGACGGCGCGTCGGAACTGACGTTGTGCTGGAATCCTTGAGACTCGTACGATGCAGGGTCATCGACCATGTGCGGCTTTTGTAGCCCATTTCGCCGCTCGTTTTTGCCGCTGACACGCGGTGCCGGTCGTTGTCCCGATCGCAATTGACGCGAACGGGCAGGGCCATCGGAATGAAGCCAGGGTTGAGCAGGGAAGCGAAAACCTGATGCGTTCACGTCGCGCAAAAATCAGCCGTTGCATCAAAGCGCAGGCTGTGTGCTGCGCGGTGGCGACGCTGATGATTTTCTGCGGCTGTCGCACCCTGGACCGTTCAGTGTTCAACAGAGGCGACGTCGCCACATCGGCGGAGTCCTCCACCGTACGACAGCAGGATTCCGCAGCGACCGGTTTCACGGACGACTCCGCCGATTCGCTGTACGCTGACAACGCAGTCCCGGCGCGTTATCCGGGGCAGAACTCGTTCGTTTCGCCACAGCCGGTTGTTCCGACCGCCAATTTGCAGCAGCCGGACTTCTCCGCACAGGCTTCGCCGCGACGCCGGGGCGCCGGACTTCCTGTCATTTCCAGCGGTCCGCCGTTCGGTGGACACGCCCTTAGCGAACTCAACTCCAAAGCAGGCGTTCCGTCCGGCGGGCGCGTGAAATTCGACGCTGCTGCCATTCGCCGGTTCCTGAACGAACAGTCCGCCAATGAGATGTCACAGGGAACCGTTCTCGACGACCTGCCGGAAACCATGGACGCGCGCGTCGTCGTCGCGACGCCTGCAAGTGACAACTACGAAAGTCCGGCGGCTCTCGCGACGGATGCGGCCCGTCAGCAGACCGGGTTCACTGCGGGCGATTTCCCTGCTGAACCGCCGTTGGTAACAACACCACCGATTGTTGTGCCGGCGAACACACTTCCAACAGAGCGAGACGACAGCAACGGCGATCTGAAACTGCCGCCGAACGAAATTCCGGCCGCGAACACGTCACCGGTGAATCAGCCAACGATGCTGGACCGCCTGCGCGGAATCTATGATCCGATTGAATCAAACTCCCGGCAGCTTTTTCGTCGACCGTTTCAGAAACTGCCGACTCCCTGGAGCATCCTGCGAGATCGCGACACGGCACCGGAGCTGCCCGTTCAGACTGCCGACGTCGCGGACGTTGTCGGAGGCGACGTGAATGCTTCGGCCATCGCGCCGGCAGCCGAATCCGCAGCGCCGGCACTGCTGGCGGAGCTGATTGAGCGAAAGCGGTTACAGTTGCAGGCGTGGCCGCGCATGGCAGATGGATCGCCGACGGAACCAGTTCGCTACCGGCAGGCGGAGATCGATCTGCGGCTGCTGTATCTGATCGCAAACCAGCCAGGCGCCGCCATTGAAGCCGTGGGAAGCCTGCCACCGTCGGAACAGGATTTCTGGCAGGAACTCGTCCTGGGTCTGTCGCAGTACCGCACCCGGGAAACCGGCATGTCGCGCGAAGACCATCTGGCTGTCGTCATCGGACAACTGAATTCCGCGGTCGGCCACGCGCAATCGCTGTCGTCGCTGGTGATTCGTCGACTGGACTTCTGCAGCCGCATTGATGGTTTTGGACGGATTGAAGAATTTCCGTCTTCCGATTTCGATCCTGGCCAGCCCGTGCTGATCTATGCGGAACTGGAAAACGTGGGCAGTGAATTACGTCCCGGAGGCATGTATGCCACTCGGTTTTCCGCGCTGTTGCAGGTGTTTCGCAAAGGCGATGACGAACCCATTGAAACCATTGCGCTGAACGACATCGAAGACCAGACAGCGACTCAGCGGCGGGACTATTACCAAAGCTTCGAACTGACGATCCCCGCGCATCTGTGGGCGTCTCGCTATGAAATCCGCCTGCGGCTGCGTGACCAGGTGACTCAGCGAGAAACTGTGGGAACCCTGGAATTCCAGGTGCGATAGGCACCGAACCCGGGGCTATGTTGCAGCGTCTGCGGCACTTCTGACGATCGGATTGGTCAGAGTTCCGATACCGTGGATTGCAATCGACACGGTATCTCCGTCATGCAGCGTGAAGTCATCGTCCGGCACGATGCCTGTCCCGGTCATCAGCATCGCTCCATGGGGAAAATCGCTCTCACGGAACAGCCACTTCGCCAGATCGTCGAACCTGCGAGCCATCTGTGACAAATCCGTTGATCCGGAAAACACTTCCTGTCCGCTTCGGACGATCGACAGTTGAATCGTCGTCGCGGCTGGATCAAGCGGTTCGTCAGCGATCAGCACACAGGGCCCCAGACCGGCGCACTGTCGATAAACCTTGGCCTGTGGAAGATACAGCGGATTCTCGCCTTCGATATCGCGAGCCGACATGTCGTTGCCAATGGTATAGCCCACGATCGCGCCGGCCGGGTTGATGACGAGTGTGAATTCCGGTTCCGGCACGGACCAGTCGCTGTCGTATCGAACTCGCAGAGGCTGACCCGGTCCGGAGACACGCGAAGGTGTCGCCTTCATGAACAGTTCCGGACGATCGGCTGTGTACACCTTGTCGTAGTGCGACGCACCGCTTTCGGATTCCTCCATGCGAGCCACCTGACTTCGCTTATAGGTCACACCCGCTGCCCAGACTTCCTGTTGATCGATCGGAGCGGAGAATGTGACGTCCGAATGCGGGAGGGGCTTCGTGTCCGGCCGCAACAGAAACCTGGCCAGCCCGCCGGGATCATTGGAGTGCAGGATGTCGGCCAGCGAATGGCAGTTATCAATCTGCGACAGGTCGAGCGGCTGAACCGTTTCAGCATGGACGGCCGCAACATGCGGAGTCCCGTCAGCAGTTCGAATTTTTGCAAGTCTCACGGGATACCGTGTCCTGTCTGCGTCGAAGTAACGAAATGAATTCCCTTCGCCCGATTGGTGAACCGTCAGGGACAGCACCACAGAAGGTTGGGAGGCCTGCCCGTCAACCGGACGTCACACCTGCCGCAGCGCGTTGAGCGTGCGAACAAAATCCGGCGGGTATGGTGCTTCAATCGTCAGCGGTTTTCCACTGACCGGATGCTGAATTGTCAGCCGAAACGCGTGCAGTGCCTGCCGTTCAATCAGGACATCGTCGTCCGGCCCCGGCGACGATGCATCCGCCTGATTCGCACCGGCCAGATCGCGGCGCGTCAGGCGTGATTCGCCGATGTACAGTTTGTCGGCGATGATCGGAGTTCCGATGTGTTGCATGTGAACACGAAGCTGATGCGTCCGTCCCGTGTGCGGATGCAGCTCCATCAGCGAATAGCCTGAAAACGCTTCGGCCACTTTGTAAAACGTCACAGCTTCGCGGGCGTTGCCGCCTTCGGAACAGACAGTCATCTTTTCGCGGATTCGCGGATGCACGCAGACATAGGTGCGAATGAAGTCGGAGTTCAGTTCGGGATGGCCCCGAACAATGGCCCGATATTCCTTGGCCACCTCTCGATTCTCAAACTGCCGGCTGAGTCGCTGATGAATCTGGTTGTCCTTCGCGACCAGAATCACTCCCGTTGTGTCGCGATCCAGCCGATGCACGATCCCCGGTCGATGACGGCCGGCGACATCGCTGAGTTGATCGAAATGGAATTGTAAAGCAGCCGCCAGAGTGCCCGAATACGTGCCTCGACCCGGATGGACCACCATGCCGGCCGATTTGTTGATCACAACGATCGCGTCGTCTTCGTACAGCACGTCGATCGGAATGTTTTCCGGTTTGAACTGGCGGCTTTCTGCTTCGGGCAGCCGCAGCGTGATGCGGTCATTCACTCGCAGCCGGCGCGACGGCCGGGCAGTCAGGCCGTTCAATAGAACATGGCCCGCTTCAATCGCGCGCTGAAGCTCGGCCCGGCTGTGATTGGCGAACAGACGGCTGAGATAGTGATCCAGCCGCCACCCGTGAGCCCTGGATTCAACGGTCAGATCGACCGCTTCGCCGGCAATGTTCGAAGGCAACTGCTGTTCGTCGTCAGTGTCGATGGAATTCCCGTCAGCATCAGGCGCGTCGCCGTCGGCTGGCTGCCGGGAACGCGGCAATTCGCCCGGCAACGTCATTCGTTCGACGGAGCCTTCTCGTCCTGCGGAGTCTCCGTTGCGGACTGAACGGCTTCGTCCGATGCAGGCGGGTCAACGGCCGCTTCTTTATCGGGTACCGATTCGTCTGCGGGTTCGTCGCCCGGCGTGACTTCGGGCGAAGACGATTCGTCATTCGGTGAGTCTGCCGGGTTCGCGTCTTCGGTCGAGCCAGTTTCCGGAGTCTTGACTTCCGGCGCAGTCCCTTCCGGCGCGGTGGCCGTGTCTGGCGCGGGAGCGGGCTGGTCGGTTGATTCTTTCTCCATGCCGGATATGCCACCCGATGGAGTCAACAGCGACGGAAACTCGGGGATGTCGGGAACGAGTCCGGGACCGTCGGCGGGGGTTCGAAGAGCGTCTCCCGGCTTGGGATTCTGCTTATGAAACCAGGCATAGAATTCCTGCGTTTCCTTCTTCCCGAGCCGTTCGATTCTGGATTCGGCGTGCTTCTTCAGCATTCCGTCGGGAAACTGATTCAGCAGCGTTTTCCAGGCTTCGACAGCGGCAGTTGTGGATTCCGGTGTTCCGTCGCAGCGAGCTTCCGCCAGTCGTGCCTGTCCAATCAGCACACGTTCGCGAATGGCAGCGTCGGTATCGCCGCTGTCGGCCAGTCGCTTGTAGGCGGTCTGCGCGTTATCCAGTTCTTCGATCGACGCCTGCCTGTCCGTGAACATCATGCTGATCGCGGTATCCAGCAGCCGGTCTGCCTGTCGCAGTCTCGCCCACGTTGCGATTTCCGTTCCGGGAAAGTTGTCGGCCACGTCGCGAAACAATTCCGGCTGAGACGTGTTGCTGCTGGATGACGGCGATACCGCCGCCATCAATTCCCGCGAAGCATCAGCGTTCTCCGGCTGCATCCGTTGCACAAAAACGACGATGGCAGCGATCGCCAGAACCGCCGCGACCGAATAAATCAAGGCGGTTCCATACTGCTCAAAAAACGGTTTCGTTCGACGGAGCGCGAGTTCAAGCTGGGTCTGGTCGTGATGATGGCTGTAATGTTTGTCCGACATGTCCTGGGACATCTTTCCGTGTGAGACTGATCCCGGCGGGGAAACCTGAACGGAACTCGTTTCCGCTACCCGGTTTCCGGCCAAAGGCGAAGTATAGGAACGCCGGGGAAATCCGGTCAAGCTGGGTCGCGGGCATGGAATTCGGGTGTCGGAAACTGCCCGAACGCGCGGCCCGCGGCGTTTCGAATTCCGCATCGGCGCAGCGCGGCGCGTATCAGTCCGCCGGAACGCAGCGGTTCAATGCCCACGCGCGCAGGGATTCGATCCGCTCGGCCATCAGAACCGACAGCGGCCTGGTTTCCGCGACGGCTGCAAGGATGTCGTCCGTCGTCAGTTCACGGTCCGCGGCGAATGCTCGAAACAGCCCGGAAACGATGGCCTGTTCGATTTCCGATCCTGTCAGATCCTTTGACGCGTCGGTCAGCTCGTCCAGATGGAATTGACTGTGATCCCGGCCGCGGCGTTTCAGATGGATCGAAAAAATCTGCCTGCGCGCGTCGACGCCGGGAAGATCGATGAAGAAAACTTCGTCGAATCGCCCCTTTCGCATCAGTTCCGGCGGCAGTGCCGAAATGTCGTTGGCCGTTGCAACGATGAAGATGGGTTCGCGATGATCCTGCATCCATGACAGCAGTGTTCCGAACATTCGCTGGGAAAGGCCGCCGTCCGCGGATGATGTCGCCGCCGACGCAAACGCTTTCTCAATTTCGTCGATCCACAGCACGACGGGAGCCATCGCTTCGGCCTGCTGGATCGCCTGCCGCAACTGGTTCTCACTTTCGCCGACATACTTCTGATACAGCACGCCGGGATCAAGCCGCAGCAGCGGCATTTGCCAGTCGGCCGCAACGGCTTTTGCACACAGACTCTTGCCGCAGCCCGGAACGCCAAGCATCAGAACTCCGCGAGGCGGCTGGATGCCAAATTGTCGCGCCTTTTCTGTAAATCCGCCGCGACGCTGAGCCAGCCATTTCTTCAGGCCGTGCAGGCCGCCGACTTCGCTGATATCAAAGTCGATCGTCATCGATTCCAGCGAACCTGCGCTTTCCAGCAGTCGCCGCTTGGCATCAATCACCCGCTGCAGGTCGCTGGTGTTCAGTGTCTGATCGTCCAGAATGATGGACTCGACCACCTGGACAGCTTCGGACCGCGTAAGTCCGCGAAGGTTCAGCACGAGCTGTTCGAATTCGGACTTCTTCAGTTCGGCGGACACGTCACCGCTGAGCGACCGTTTCAGTCGCTGGTACGTCGACTTCACTATGGCGTTGAGTTCGTCGGAATTCGGAAGCCCCGGACGCCACGGCACCGCCAGTCGCCGCACTCGCGGATGCAGCGATTCTTCGTCCAGCAGAATCAGGCAGGCTCGTTCTCCGTCGGTCTCGGCGACAAAGTCCGCCAGCAGACGACGCACCAGCGGCTGAGTCGTAAACGGCGCGAGTCCCCGGAAACAGCCCACAAGAGGACGTTTCTGCCGAAGCAGGTGCTGCAAGGCTCGCTCGGGCTTTTCCGTCCCGGCGATGGGAGCGGGTTCCGGAGTAACCGGCGAGTAAACTTCGATGCCGCGCGACAGGGACCAGTCAAAAAGGTTGCGATCGAGTTCCTTCGCAATCTCGCTGATGGTCTCAAATTCCGTCGCTTCGTCGGTGCTGGCCAGGCTGATCAGCGTGTGCCGGCTGTTGATCAGCGAAAGCAGTTCATTCAGCATTCTGATCAGCCTCTGGCGCCTTTCGAATCGAATCGCATGGTCACGCAGCGTAGCGTTTCGCAGAATGGAACCGCAAACGGATCGGGACTAAGCATTCTGTCATCCTGTGTCGCAATCCCGCAGCGCGACCCCGCCGCCGAGCGTGGAACAGATACCGGCGACAGGAACGCCAATCGACCAGGCTCGTGCGATTCACTGACTGCGAAGCGCCTGCCGCCGGACGAATGCGGCGTAGTCCTGCGGCGTATCAATTCCAGACGACGCATGCTGAGTCACCGCCACGGCGATGCGAGCACCGGACTGCAGTGCTCGCAGCTGTTCCAGCCGTTCCAGCAGTTCCAGCGACGAAGGCGGCATGGTTGTCAGACGCAGCAGAAAGTCCCGGCGATACGCGTACAAGCCGATGTGCAGCAGCCAGGGAGACGCGGTTTCGCCGGACAGAACTTCGTCAATCGAAACATCGCGGGAGAATGGAATCGGCGAGCGGCTGAAATACATCGCCTGACCCGAGTCGCTGACAACCACCTTCACGCACCCCGGATCGCGAACAACGGACGATTCTGTGATCGGTGTGGCGACGGTCGCCATTTCGCAGTCCGACGACATCAGCGCCGCGTGCAGTTCGGAGACGACAACCGGTGACAGTTCCGGTTCGTCTCCCTGCAGGTTGACAACGATTTCCGCGTCGTCGCAACATCGCCGGACCACTTCGGCAATGCGATCCGTGCCGCTGGGATGATCGCCCGTCATTTCCGCTCGGCCGCCGAATTCCCTGACGACGCGGGCAATCTCGTCGCTGTCCGTGGCCACGATCACGTCGTCCAGAACGCTGCATTCCGTGGCGATTCGCCAGACGTATTCGATCAGCGGACGACCGGTTTCTGAAAGCAGCAGCTTGCGCGGCAGTCGCGTCGACTGCAGCCTGGCGGGAATGATGCCGACGGTCTTCATGGCGTGATATAGCTGAGAATTTCCATGATTTCATCCTGAGAAAACTTATCCAGCAGCGCTTTGGGCATCATGGAAACGGATGACTGAACAATTTCGTCGATATCGTCCCTGTTGATCGTGACCGGCTCCGGCACTTCCGGATTGACCAGCAGCGAAATCGAGTTGCTGTCTTCCGCTTTCAACAGGCCGGACACGGTCGTTCCATCCAGCTTAATCACAACTCGGACCGCGTACTTCGGGTCGATCCGGTATGACGGTTCCAGTATCTCGCGAAGGATTCCGCGCCGATCGCCTTTCCAGCGCTTCAGAACATCGGTGAGTTCCGGGCCGACGGCCCCGCCTTCGCTGTTCAGTTTGTGGCAGCCCAGGCACGTTGCGTCGCGAAACAGCTTCGCGCCGATTTCCGGACTGCGACCGCGCAGCACGTCGGTCAGATCCGCCGGCATATCGTCGATCGTCCAGTTCTTCACGAATGATCGATTGTTGCCCAGCGGATCTTTGGGAATCGTCGGGTTCCTCAGCCATTCGTCGAGATCCGTCACCACGATCATCACGCCGTACATTCGCATCCAGTGCCGCGGAAATGTGCAGACGTAGGGATATTCGCCCGGTTCGTCAGGAGCCGTGAATGTCAGGCTCTCGTGCTGACCGGCGTTGACCATCTTCATGGCATACATCACGTCCGGAGTATCGGGAACGTAGAGTTGTCCGTTGAGTCCCGGATTGGTGCCCAGGGCCGCGCCGGCAAGTGCGACGTCCTTCATGGTGTCCGGACGCGTAATGACAAAGTTGTGCGGCATCAGGTCTTCGTTGAACAGCACGATCTGCACGGGACGGCCCGCTTCCACGGCGAACACGGTTGTGTCGTAACGCATCTCCTCTTCGACCGTCTGAATGCGAACAACGCGAACGGTGACGGCTCGCAGACGTTCGCGGTATGGCTTCGCCAGTTCCGGCGGAATTTCGGTCAGTAACTGGTCTGCCAGATCCATGGCGTCGATGAATTCAGCGGACGTGCGTTCTGCGGCCGGCGTTGTTTCCGCGAATGTCACCAGCGTGCGGACGACCGTGTTCGCGACGTCGGCATCGCGAGCGTCCTTCGGAAGTTTCAGTAGCCCGCGAACAGCAGGCGTTCGCAGAGTCGGATTGCTGACAAATACCGCCAGTCGCTGAAACGTGTCACCGCGATTCTCCGGAATGGCGACAACAGCATTGATTGCCGCGCGACGGATGGATTCGGGTTGTGCATCGTCCAGAAACGGCAAAACGGAATCTCTCAGCGGCCGGTTGTCGGGAATCAGCGTCACTGCATTCAGCCACGATTCCCGCGCGGCCGGATCGCGGCCTGCCAGTGAGTTGGATTCGGACAGATTGCCGGCCGCGATCAGACCCGCCATGCCGGTCACTCGCGCCAATTCGTTGTTCGATACCGCCGCCTGCGCCAGTCGCTGCTGCATGGCACTCAGTTCCGCGGCCGGATGCTTCAGCAGCATTTGCGATAACTGGCCCGCGACACGTTTTTCGTCGCCGTTCTGTGGATCGAGCGATTCGACAGCCGACAGCAGAACGTCCGTAACGGAGGATTCCTGCATTATTGCGAGCGCGTCGGCGGCTTCTTCACGCATTCCCACGGCGAGTCCCGGCCGCACCAAAATTGCCCGATAGACGGGTATGTAACGAGGATCATCGGTCGCCCGCTCAACGAGCAGCAACTGAGCGTTACTCAATCGCTTGAGCTGGTATTCGACAATTCGCGGACTCTTGTCGAGAAACACCCGCGGACGCTCGACCGGCGGATCACCGTGGTCGTGATGATGATGGTCCACGTCCCCGCCGACGTCGCCGTGTTCGTGCTGCTGAGCAAACACAGTCGGCTGAACGATCAAACCTGCACCGAACAGGATCGGAACCATCGCAGCTCTGAAAGAAGGGAAACGTGTCTCGGCAGGCATCGAACAGTAACTTTGCGGAAGGCGGGAACAGATCGCGTCGGGCTGGAATTCTTATGCACAGAGCGGGAGGAATCCTAACGGCGTCCGCGGCCAAATTCCTGTCAAAAAAGGCCATCGATCCGAGGACTCACGGAGTCTCAACGCATATCGGGAATCGCAGGAACAGACATTTTCCTTCACAGGCTGATTGAGCGCGGTTCGAGTTCGGGAATGCCACGAACATCCAGGGCACACGCGTTGGTTCGCCGACGACGTCCCGAGCCGGGGCAATGGCCGCAATGACGTCGTCCACAAGGATGATTCGATGTTGCCATCGGCGCGACAAAGGCAGCGGTCACGTCTGGCAGGGCCGTTCCAGGGCGTTTCCTGTCCAGTGCGAAGAAAACTCTGGAATGAGCGTTAGCCACCGACCGTGAAACCGGTCGCATCCGAGTTCCGTTTCGCACGCGAATTCGCTCCTCCGCGAGCTGCGCGACGTCAGTTCGCAGGCGCGTTTGGAAAACGGCACACAGCGGAAGGGATGACGGGCCGTTTGTGGTATGGTGACGATCATGTGGGGATCTACGCCGCACGTGGCCCGAATCGCGGAGCACCAGCTTTACACAATCGTCCGTAAACAATTCCCTGAGTCTTCGGCTGACCATCCGGCAGCGGTTACGGTTTCGAACAAAGTCACCGACAGCTGCTTGATCGTACAAGTCGTCCAGAAGAGGTTGAAGAAATGACTGCGAACCCGGTTAAGACCTCAGACGATCGTGATGCTTCTCACCGACGCCGGGCCACAGCTTCGATTTTCCGAAACGCGCCCCGCAGAGACACGTACGAAAACACAAGCAGGCAATTACCCGCGAACCGGACGGATGGACCGCAATCTCTTGTCCAGGTTTCGATTAGCGAAACTGGGCGGCTGATCTGCCTAACTGCGGCTGCCGTGTTGCTCCTCAATAGCGTCACGGAAATTGGCGGCGCCGCAGCGCAGCAACAGGCAGGGAGTCCGGTTTCCGACCAACCGGACGCAAAGGGAATCGCCAACCGAGACGCTGGTGTAATCACGGCCGGCGGACGCGTGCTCGCCCCAGACGGAAAACCACTGGCAAAAGCCCAAATCTGGTTGCAGCGCGTCTTCGTCGGCGCGCTGGTCGACGAACACCTTCGGCGAGAACATAAGTCTGGCGCGGAATTAGGCTGGAATGAATGGATTGAGGTTGCCTCAACGGACTCAACAGGTGATTTCCGGCTTGAGGTGAATCGTGCCGAGTGGAACGCTGTCACGAATCCGTCGCCGCCTCAACTTGCCGCGACGGCCGAAGGATTTGGCTTCGGTCTGTCACCCCTTACCGCGAGGGCTGACAAACAGAGCCTTACCGGCGTAACGATTGAAACGGTCAGGGATTTGCCGATCATCGGCCGCATGCTGACGTCGGACGGCCAGCCCGCCGCGGAGACCGCCGTTCATGTGTTGTTCGTTCGCCCGCCCGGTGAACCGCCACTGGACGACTATATTGCTGAAGTTCGCTCCGGGGGCTCTCGGTATTCGTTCTTCGACCGGCGGTCGACCTTGGCGCCCGGGTTACCGGCTGTCGGGAAAGTGGATAGGCGCTTCGGTCAGCCGAATGCGGTGACAGATGAGGACGGTCGTTTTGTCCTGAACGGAATCGGAGCCGATCGAATCGTACATCTGCTCATCGCGGGTCCCTCAATTCCGTCGGAAACAATCGTTGTGGTGACGCGCAACGGCTTTTTGCGCGTCTCTGCGCCGAACGCTGAGATCGAGCGTGAGACTTCGGGAATGCTGGCGGGAGGGGCCGGCGGTTTCGGACGTGCGTCGGAGCCAGATCTGCATCAATACTTCGCGCGCTTCAGCCACACCGGACGCCCAGCCCGTACGCTCACGGGAATTGTCCGCGATCGCGAAACTCACAAGCCAGTTGCCGGTGTTCAACTGGACGGAGACGGCATTCCCGCGACAACTGGTGCGGACGGACGCTACACAATCTCCGGCTACCCTAAGCAGAATGAGTATCAGGTCCGGTTAGACACGACTTCGGGACAGTATTTCAACATTGCGGTGCCAATACCGGACGCACCCGGGACCGGGCTCCTTGAATACGATATTGATCTTCCGAAAGGGATTACCGCTCGTGGTCGGGTGACGGACAGAGACACCGGTGAACCGTTCAAAGGCACGGTTGAATACAACCCATTGTTTCCGAACAAGCATCTCGAACGACAGCAACTCAACCAAGGCTCAAACTTCAATGCGATTCCTCGTTCGTCCGTGCCGATCGCCGCGGACGGAACGTACGAACTGCAGGTGCTTCCCGGCCCAGGGATCCTTCTGGTGCGCGACAGACATTATCTCTCCCAGGCCGCGTGGTTCGCTCGGAAGGAAATCTTCACGTCACCACGCATCGATCTGAAGCGTCTCGACGACGTGCTCGCGGGTGCGAACACGGAGGAGTGGATCAATACCGAAAGCCTCTTCCATATCGATTCCGGTCGCGGTGCGTTCAGCATGGATACTTCGGGCTGCAAAGCCCTCGCACTGATTGATCCACCCGATTCGCTGCTGGCCGCGCCGGACGCAGCAGACTCGTTAACGCAGGACTTGCAGGTCGTGCGCGGCCGGGACATACAGGGAATTGTTCTGGATCCGGACGGCAAACCCGCGCGAGAAGTCGTGGTGACAGGACTCTCGCTCGATCCCGTTCTCAAAGTGTTTCTCCAGGACGAACATTTTACTGTAAATTGCGTTTCGCCGGATGCACCGCGCCGTCTTGTCTTCACGAACCCAAAAAGACAGCTGTATGCCGAAGTGGAAATCAAACCGGGCCACGCTGGCAAACTCACTGTGCGTTTGAAGAATTCACAGCATTGATTCCGGCCGCGACCAGAAAAACGCGTCCGGCGTCTTTGTTGACCGGATAGGCGCGACCCGACATTTTGCGACATCAGACTTTACCGAAGAAGGAGTCGGGATCGCAAAAGCGGAACTCCGGATTTCGTCGCCGTCACTCTCCTCGATGACGAACTGCTGGCGACGTGATCGTTTGCCACAGTAGTCCCGCCAGCAGGATGGCGGCTCCGGACAACAGAGACTTCACATCGACGCTGAACGCCAGCAGCAAACATCCGGCCAGACCCAGTACCGCGATCCAGCGGGGAAAACGCCGGTCGGGAGCATCAAGCCGCAGCGCAGCGAGGTTTGTCAGGCCATAATACAGCAGCACCGTGAAGGGCGCTCAGCGACCATGTCCGTCCCGGACTGCCGATCGCGATCAGGCTTCCGATGATGACTCCCACCAGCAGAATCGCGGGCACCGGTTGCGAATTGGTGGACGCTACCTGTCCGAATTTGTCGGGAAGGTCTCCGCGCCGCGCCATCGCCAGCACGACTCGTGACAGTCCCAGAATCAGGTTCAGCAGAACTCCCAGCATGGCGCTCACGGCGCCGAACGTGATGATGCCAAGGCCAGTTCGTGACGCCGTGCCCTCCGCCAGCAGAGCGAGCGATTCAGCCGCCGGATGAGTTGATCCGGCAGACGCAAAAAACACCGCAACCGCGACGATTCCGTAAACCACCAGCGAACACAGCAGCGTGCCGATGATGGCTCGCGGGATATTGCGAGCGGGTTCAGTGATTTCTTCACCAAGCGTCGCGACTCGGCCGTATCCCGTGTACGCCACAAACATCAGTGCCGAAGCCCGGAACAGATCAGACAGGCTGGTGATCGGCGGAGGTCGCAGCATGACGGACACATCCGGAATCTGCGTCGAAAAAACGGCCACGCAAAAAACGCCCAGCCCGCCGACAGTCAGCAACACCAGCAACAGGTTCAGCCACGCACTGCGGCGAATTCCGCTCAACACGACGGCGACCATCAGCAGCAGCACGCCGAACGCGATCGGCAGGTGCAGCGATGTCGCAAGTTTCGCGGCATCGGTCAGGTATTGAGCGATCGCCAGCGTGGCTGTCGCGGCGGACGCAGACTTGGCACACAGAAACATCCATCCGGCGGCAAACCCCATTCGCGGCGACAACAACCGGTATCCGTATTCGTACGTCCCGCCGCTGACCGGATGAACGGCCGCCAACTGAGCACTGCTTAACGCGTTGCACGCGGCCAGCAAACCCGCGGCGGCCACGCACCACAGGATCGCGGATCCGCTGATCTGCGAAACTTCGAGGATACCGAAGTAGACTCCCGTTCCGAAGATCGATCCCAGCCCGAGCGCAACAGCGTGAAGCACTCCGATTTGTCTTTTCAGGGCAGGTTGCTGAGGGTCCTGGGACATTGCTGGCATTTCAGGTTCGATGTTTCAGCGGCATCGTACGGAAAGCAGAGTAGTGCTACTTCGCCGCCAGGAACAGGGGCGTGTCATTCCCGCGCAGGCAGGAATCCAGAGCGTCGAACACTGGAGACCCGCATGCGCGGGCATGACGCTCAACGACAGATTCACGTTCTGACAAATCTGCCAAAGCAGTAGTCGGTTCGTCGATGATCGTCAACGGCGCGAACGCTGACAAAACGTGTCAGCACCGGTTCCTGCTGCTACGCTTCGCCTGGCGAGTTGCGGCACCTCGCGGCAGAACGATCTGCGTCGTGGTCCGTGCGATTTCGAAACCACGTGACAAGGATTCCCGTTTTGACGATCGAATTTCGCGAAACGACAGATCTTCCGGCACAGTCCGTCCTGGCGCTGTACCGATCGAATCACTGGTCATCGGCCGAAAAGCCGGAACAGTTGCTTCGCGGCCTGAAGAATTCGCACGCGCTGGTAACGGCCTGGGACGGAGAAGCTCTTGTCGGACTGGCGAATTCGCTCTCCGATGGTTTTCTGGTCGTGTACTACTCTCACGTGCTGGTCCATCCAGAATATCGCCAGCAGGGTGTCGGCCGAGAGCTGATGTCGCGGCTGATGAAACGATACGAAGGATTCCACCAGCAGGTACTGATCGCGGATTCGAACGCTCAGGCATTCTTCCGATCGCTGGGCTTTGTTCCGGCCGGGGAAACACGGTCGATGTGGATATTTGACGGCAGCGAACACTGATTCGGCGACATCAGCCGGTACGTCATCCTGAATCGGCATCGGCTTCGGGTTTCTGCCCCCAGGATCGTCTCACGCGTCAGGCGAACGGTTGTCGACGTCATTCCGAGGAGGCCAGCGCGCATGCGACTCGGAATGATGCAGCCCTATTTCTTCCCGTATCTCGGCTACTTCGCGCTGATTGCCGCGACGGATCGCTGGGTTGTGTTTGACACGGCTCAGTACATTCGACGCGGCTGGGTGAATCGTAATCGAGTCCTGTCGACGGGTGCTGCAGGCTGGAAGTACGTCCGCGTGCCGGTGGCTTCAGGTCCGCGCAGTCGACGGATCGGTGACGTTCAGATCGCCGGAGATTCCGGCTGGCGCGAAGACATGCTGCGGCATCTCGACTGCTACCGTCTGCGGCGTGCTCCGTATTTCGACGAAACACACGCATTTCTGGCCGCGACGCTGAACAACTGCGGAAGGTCGCTGTGCGACACACTGGTTCAGTGCCAGAGTGAAACGTGTCGTTTCGTCGGATTAAAATTTCGGCCCGAGATCTTTTCGCAAACGGCGCTGTCGCACATCGAGGTCACGTCGCCGGGCGGCTGGGCTCTGGAAGTGTCACGACAGCTCGGCGCGGAACGGTACGTCAATCCGCCCGGCGGCCGCGGAATCTTTGACGTCGATCAGTTTGAAGCGGCCGGAGTCTCGCTGCAGATCCTGAACCATCGGCTGCCGCGCTACGATCAGGGCCAATCGGACTTCCTTCCCGGACTGTCGATCATTGACGTGCTGATGTGGAACGGTCGCGAACGCACGCGGGCGATGATTGACGACTACGACATCGAAACGCTGACCTCCGTGCATGCCAGCCGGGCAGCGTAGGCTTCTGGTCACGGAACGAATCATGCCACGCGGCAGCGAATCCGATCTCGACACCTGCTGCTTTTTGAAGCAGCACCTGGAACCGCGGTTTCGCGTCGTCGCGGAGCCTTCCGCACAGTACTACTCGGAATGGCAGTACCGGTACCGAATTCTTGACGGCGACAGACTGCTGCATGAACTGCACGGCGACTTTCGCGATACGGAACCGGGAAGTCTGATCACCGCTGCGAAGACGATCGTGGCGAATCTTGCGAACGGAACTGCGCAATCCGACGGTTGCGATTCGCAGTGGCAGGCGAGACCGACGTCGCTGCCCATCGCGTCGCGGCTGCCCCCGGAACGCACTGAGACCACGTATTTCAGTTCGGGCCGTGCGGCGTTCGCCTGGCTGATCGGGCAGGTGGTGCGACCGAGATGCGTTTATCTGCCTTCGTTCGTCTGCTGGTCGCTGATTTCCGCGATGCAGCGGCGCTTTCCGGATTCGACGCTGAAGTTCTATCCCGTCGATCGAGATCTGAGCTGCCGCTTTCCGGCTGCCGTCGACGAAGCGTCGGCTCTGGTGTTCGTCCACTATTTCGGACATCGCTGCGCGGCACCGAATCCCGTGGAAGGACTGACGCTGCTGGAGGATGCGTCGCACCTGCCGCTGGAACACGGCATCAGCACGGCGGACTATGTGTTCGGCAGTCTGCGCAAGGCTTACCGAACAGCCGACGGCGGCTTCCTCCGCGGCCGATTCAATCCGGTTTACGAGCCGGATCGACGAACTGACGCGTGGCTGCGACTGCAGGCTCGCGACTGGCGCGACATGCGCGAAGCGGAGAACATGACCGACCGTGACTGGTCGATTGCGGACATTTCCAGCCAGTCGCTGGCGGTGGTGCTGCAGACGGATACGGACCGCGTGCGACAGCAGCGACATGCGAACGACACATTTCTTTCGCAGCATGTGAATGTCGGAAGGCCATTGATTCAGTTTCGCAGCGACGACTGTCCTCTGTTGCACAATCGGCTGCTTGACAGTCGCCGGGACCGCGACGATCTGCGGTCATATCTGGCGTCGCGCGGCGTGTTCTGTTCGATTCACTGGCCGACGCATCCGTACCTGCTGCAGCGTCAGGATGATTTCGACGTGACGGACGCGGTCTGGCTGGAAAGCCACGTGCTGTCAATTCCGCTGTCGGAACACCTCGATGCGCGGCAGTTGGAAACGATCTGCAATGCCTGTGACGACTGGCAGCGAAGTGGAAGCTGACGCGCAAGTTCCCGTGGTCCTGCACGGCATGCCGCACAAGTTCCCGTTCGCGCCGACGTCCGGCCAATACGGCGCACGGGAAGATTCAAACCGGCACTGAACCGCGTCCGCACACGTGGCGTTTTCCCCCAGTTCCGGGGAAAAGAAAAACTCACCGCGCCGGCGCGTCGATGAACAGCGGGAGGCGATATCGATTGCGCGGCTTGAAACGGCTGCGGAGATGCGGGTTTTCAGCCGGATCAGGGACGATCAGTGGCGGCAGCGCAGGTTCAACAGAAACTGAACGACGGGATTCGCCGGCATCGCAGTGGCGATGTCGCCGAAGCCGCGCGGCTGTATTCGGAAGTGCTCGACGCCGAGCCTCAAAACCCTGACGCCTGGCACTTGTCCGGACTGATCGCCTTCCAGCACAACAAACACAACGACGCGGAAATCTGCATCCGTCATGCACTGAGCCTGCGTCCGAGTCAGGCCGATTTTCAGGCGAACCTGGCGTCCGTGCTGCTGGCGATGAACCGCGCTTCGGAAGCGGAACAGATCTGTCGCGGAGCACTAAAGCACCAGCCGCGACACGCCGCCGCGCTGCAGCGGCTCGGAAATTCACTCCTGAAGCAGAATCGGGCCGACGAAGCCGTGCAGGCGCTGAGTCTGGCGGTGGAACGCCATCCGGACAACTTCGATGCACAGTGCAACCTGGGCGCGGCACTGATCGAATCCGGTCAGCCGCAACAGGCAATTCGGTTTCTGCTTCGCGCGAAGGCGCTGAATCCGAATTCGATGCACGTCCATCTGAATCTGGGAGTCGCGCAGCGTGATTCGGGAAGTCTGGCTGCCGCCGCGGAAAGCCTAAATCGAGCTGTCGAGCTGGCGCCGGACTGCGCAGAGTGCTACGTGAATCGCGGCAACGTCTTCATGGATCAGGGCGACATACCGGCGGCACTGGCTGACTTCCGCCGCGCTGTGGAACGGAATCCCCGGCTGCCCACCGCGCTGAATGGACTCGGACGGGCATTGCAGGTTCTGGGCGAATGGCAGCAGGCTCAGGAAGCATTTGATCTGGCCTGCCGCCTGGACGCGCCGAATCGCCGCTTCGAAAGCAATCGTTTGTATTGCGCCAGCCTGTCCCCGAACCTCAGCCGAAGGCAGTTGATCGACGATCACGCCGAATGGGGCCGGGCCATCGAAGCGGCAACTCCCGCCATCCGGCATTCGCGCCGCAAGTTCTCCGATCAGCGACTGCGAATCGGCTATCTGTCGCCCGATTTTCGCAACCACGCCACAATGAAATTCTTCCTGCCGCTGTTGAAGAATCACTCACGCCGCGACGTCGAAGTCTTCTGCTATTCCGAAACAAAACGGGAAGATTCCACGACTGAGTCCGTTCGTCAGCATGCGGATCAGTGGCGGCACACGTCGCCGATGACCGACGGCGATCTGGTCACGCAGATCGTTGAAGACGGGATCGACGTGCTGGTGGATCTGGCCGGACACACGGCGGGAAACCGCCTGGCGATGATGGCTGCGAAACCGGCGCCGGTCCAGGTGTCGTTTCTGGGATATCCGAATTCCACGGGTTTGAGCCGCATCGACTATTTTCTGACGGACGCCGTACGAGAATCGTCAGCCTCAGCGGAATTCTTCACGGAGACGCTGTTCTTTCTGCCCGGCGGAGCCTGCTGTTTCGAAATCGGAAGAACGGATCTGACCGAGTCGTCCGGCCCGCTCGACAGCAACGGCTTTGTTACGTTCGGGTCAACTCACCGACTGGAAAAGTTCTCCGACGAATGCCTGGCCGTGTGGAGCCGTGTGCTGCAACAAACAGCCGATGCGAAGTTGTTTTTGTTTCGCGACGTCCTGCGGCACGAGGCGGTGCGTCAACAGCTTGGTCGCCGAATGCAGGCAGCCGGCGTTGATCTGCGACGAGTCGATTTTGCGTGGGAGTTGCCGTCGAACCATCTGGAAGTGTATTCGCGAATCGACATTCTGCTGGACGTCTTTCCGTGGGGCAGCGGAACCACGGCCTATGAATCGATGTGGATGGGAGTGCCGATTCCCACAATCGCCGGCGACCGCGGCGCCTGCCGGGCAACGGCGTCAATGATGCACCACTGCGGCCTTCCGGAACTTGTCGCCGAGTCCGCCGATGACTACGTGCGGCTGGTGACCGAACTGGCGCGGGACCACGAACGTCTGACGAATCTGCGACGCGGCATTCGCCCGAAAATGTTGCAGACGGTCTGCAACGGCGCTCGCTTCGCGGCGGACATCGAAGCTGCATTTCGACAAATGGTGGATCGCCTTTCGTCACCCGAAAACGAAGAAACGCATCGGCGGTCTGCGCCCGCTGTGCAGGAGTCACCTCATGAGTAGCCTGCTTCACGATTCGCACGCCGCGACGCCGAACGCCTCGACGACCGCCAGGTGGCACGTGCCGGTGGAAGTCGCCGAACTCAACGCGCTGTACATTCAGGAAGTTTCGCGGCGAGCACTTGCTCCCGCGGTCATCACCAACACCTGGCGCGGAAAGATTGTGCGAGTCTTCCTGCGACATGACAAAGTCCGCGTGTTCGCAATCGCCTGCGGTCAGCGGGTGGGAATGGCAGATTTTGTCGCACTCGAACAGGTACGGTTCTGCGTCGACGAAGCCGGACGGCGGCAGACGCTTGCTGAACAGGGTCCGTTGCCCAATCGCCGCACGATTCATGCCTGGCTGACGGGGCGTCTGCTGTGGGCGTCCGATCACGGCCGTCAGCCGTCCGGTCCGATCTGGTCCGGAGTCGTCTTCAACCCTGTTCACATGCGAGACTTCTGCTGCGAAGAAAACTCGGTGCCACTGAAGGAATCGCGGTTCGCGATGATGACCCCGGGCCGGGTCAAAGTGTGGTGCGACCGTTCATCGGTGCCGTGCCTTGCAGCGGGAACGCTCAATGACGAAAGGCCCACAGCATGAAGCAGCGAGTTGAACAACTGGCAATCTTCGGCGGCAGACCACTGTTCGAAACCGGCCGTCACGTCGGACAGCCGAACCTGCCGGACACGTCCCATTTGCTGCGCAGGATCCAGTCGGTCATGGACAGCGGCTGGCTGACGAACAACGGACCACAGGTGCGAGCATTCGAATCACGCGTGTGCGACATGCTGAAAGTGCGCCACTGCATCGCGGTCTGCAATGGAACGACGGCCATTCAGATCATGGCACGCGCCTGTAACCTGACGGGGGAAGTGATCGTTCCGTCGATGACATTTATCGCCACGCCGCATGCCCTGGAATGGATCGGCCTGAAGCCGATATTCGCCGACGTTGATCCCGTCACACACACACTCGATCCGGACTCCGTCGTGGCGGCGATCACGGCTCGCACAACTGCGATTCTGGGTGTCCACGTGTGGGGCAACCCGTGTCACACGGACCGGCTGCAGGCCATCGCGGACACTCATCGCCTGCGACTGCTGTTTGATTCCAGCCACGCCTTCGGATGCCGGATCAACGGCCGCAGTCTCGGAACCTTCGGCGACGCGGAAGCGTTCAGTTTCCATGCCACCAAGATTGCTCATACCCTGGAAGGCGGCGTGATCACGACAAACAGCGATGAACTCGCGGACCGCTGCCGTCGGCTGAGAAACTTTGGTATCACCGGTCTGACGGAAATCGATGACGCAGGCATCAACGGCAAACTGTCGGAAGTTGCCGCAGCCGTCGGCCTGACGATTCTGGATGTGTTCCCGTCGCTTGTTTGTCAGAACGCAGCCAATGCCGAAACCTACCGAACCGCACTTCGCGATTGTCGAGGCATCCGACTTGCCGCCAGCACCGCCGATGACGGCGGCAATTCGCAATACGCCGTCGCAACCGTGGACGAATCAGAATTCGGGCTGAGTCGCAACGAGCTCGTGGCCATCCTGCGCGCCGAAGGCGCGTTCGCGCGAAGCTATTTTTCGCCGGGCTGTCATCGGGCAGCACCGTATCGCGACGACATGAGTCACTGTCCGGTTCCGCTGCCGGTAACGGAACTCCTGCTGCAAAGCGTGCTGCAGTTTCCCACCGGTCGCGCCGTCGATCAGCAGGACATCTGGAAGATCGCTCACGTCGTGCGATTCACCGAGCGCAATTCCGCGGAGATTCGAACACGACTGACGGCGTCCGGCGCGCTGCAGTATTCACATGCCGACGATCCGGCACACCAGGCGCCGCAGAGGCGCGAGGCTGCGTAGTGCTGCGTCAGCGAAGTCTTGATGAGTTGGGAGGGAAGTACTGCCATCGGGCGCGATTCGGAAGGGCGATACTCCTGCCGAGCCGCGCATGCCACAGGACGTCTGCTGCAGAGGCGGCTAGGCGGGAGCCTCACCCGCCCGAACGTTCGATCGCACATTCCCGACCATCAAATAACGCAGACAGACCAGCAGAGATCGGCCCGTAACCTCGTCGATTCTCCCGATCGCGAACGATGGCTTTTTCACCGCACGTCTTCACCACTTCACTTCACCGGAAACGTTACAACCCAACGGCCTTCAACTACGGAGACTGGTACTCATGGCTTACATCTTTATCGGCGGAAGTCAGCGCACGGGAACGTCGATCATGCAGCAGTTGCTGTGTCAGTTACCTTCGACAAATCCGTACGTTTATGAAGCCAGCTACCTGCGACAACTGCTGGAATGCTACTGCCAGGCTCGCGACAACTTCAGCGGCAATCACGCGAGTTACTTTGGTGACCTGCAGGGCCTGCGCTCCTTCAATCAGGGCGTCGTGCATGCCTTTTTGTCGTACGCTCAGTCCCGACTCGGCAACTGCGAACATCTTCTGCTGAAGGAGCCGCATCTGACACTGTTCTGGCCGGATCTGTTCGAACTCGTTCCGGAAGCCATCTTCATCATCATGATTCGTGATCCGCGAGACGCCATCGCGTCCATGGTGGAAGTCGGCCGGAAGCAAAGGCTCTGGGACAAAACTACGCGTTTGTGAAACGCGACATTCCGATGCTGTGCGAACACTTTCTGTCGTTCTATGCACCATCGTTTAATCAGACATCGGAAGAATTTCGCCGTCGCCTGGCGGTTGTGCATTATGAAAAACTGGTGTCCGACCCGAAGCAGATGCTGGCCGAAGTGGCTGGGTTCACGGGCATTCCGTTCGACGAAATCGATCCCGCCGATCCGCTGGACACCGGACATGTGAAGCTGAAGGACACCTCGTCAATCCCGATGTACTCACCGTGGGTCACCGACGTGACGGGCCGGAATCTTTCCGCCAGCCGTGTCGGCAACTTCCGAAAAGTGCTCACACCGACGGAAATTGCCACGGTGGAAGACCGCTGCGGTCAGTTCTTCGAATGGTTCGACTACTCTCGAAACGCCGCGTGACGGAAGTGCTTCAGGAACATCGCGGCCGGACTCACGCGGCCCGATTGAGCGTGCGGCAGATGAGAACTTACCCGCCGGGCGCTGGCCCCGGTTCTCTGTGGACACAACCGCGGCTGGCGGGCCGGTAACAGCTCATCTGCCGCTCGCCTGAGGGTACATTGGGGACCAGGCCGGCATCGGATACTTCAGATTTGGCGTTCGGAAAATGATCCATTCAATCGACAAGCCGCATCGCTCGGGTGCTGTCCGTCCGGAACCGCGAGTGGACCCGTCCGTTATGGCCAAAGCAGTCGTGGACGGAAGGACGCACCTGTGCGATGAACTGCTGAGTTCGCCGATTCCGCGGCACGAACTGATCCGCAATCTGGGTCTTTACATGCTGCCCATGGAAATGAAGCGGCAGATGTTTTTCGCAGATCTGTATCAGCAGATCGTCGACGTTCCCGGAATCATTGTCGAATTCGGAACGCGCTGGGGCCAGAACCTGGCAACACTGCAGTCGCTGCGAGCGATCCTGGAACCGTATCATCACCGCCGCACGATCGTGGGCTTTGATACATTCGAAGGTTTCCCCGCCGTCACCGACAAAGACGGCCGCGCTGACGCGGCAACTGCCGGAGCGTACTCGGTGACGCAGAACTACGAGCTTCACCTGGAACACATTCTGTCGCTGCGGGAACAACAGTCTCCCATGAGCGACGTGCGAAAGTTCCGTGTCATCAAAGGTGACGCTCCCGAGAAGTTTGCCGAATATCTCGCAGAACATCCGGAAACGATCGTGGCCCTGGCCTACTTCGACATGGATCTTTACCAGCCGACAGCGGATTGCCTGAAGCTGCTGCGCGGCCGGGTGACTCAGGGTTCGATTATTGGCTTCGACGAACTCAACCACGCCGTCTTTCCCGGCGAAACGCTGGCCGTGCGAGAACTCCTCGGACTCGAAAACATCCGGCTGCGTCGAAGCCGATTCAGCGCGGACGAGTCGTACTTTATCGTCTGAGGCGTCCAATGACACATGCCGTTCCGCTGCCTCGGTATCACGAAATCACGGCCTGCACGGAATCCTACTTCGACCGGCTGGGAGACTCACCGCTGGGAATGGGCTGGCCGAATGAACGCGACGCGCTGACCCGCTATCAGGTCATGCTGGATGTGATTCGCGAACCGGCCGACCAGCGCACGACGCTGCTGGATTTCGGCTGCGGCACCGGTCACCTGTATGAGTACATTCTCGCGCAGCGACTGACTCACATCGACTACCGCGGCGTCGATCTTTCCGAACGCTTCATCGCGGAATGTCAGCGCAAACATCCGGATGCCGGTTTTCAGCAGCTTGACGCACTGACCGATCCCGGCCTGTTGCCCGACTTCGACTACGCTGTCATTAACGGCGTGTTTACATCGAAGTGTTCGATGAGCCACGACGAGATGTTCTGTTTCGTTCAGCGAGTGATCCGGCTGCTGTATTCCCGCAGTCGCCGAGGCATAGCGTTCAACGCGATCAGCAAACAGGTCGACTGGGAACGGAACGATCTGTTTCACCTGCCGCTGGATGACATGGCCTGGTTTCTTTGTCACAACCTGAGCCGCAATTTCGTCGTTCGCAATGACTACGGTCTGTATGAGTTCACGACCTACGTTTACAGGGACGCTCATCAGAACATCGGCGAGTAATTCCTTCTCGCTTCTCATTTCGATCCGGGCCTCCTGCCGTGGAACGCGCTGCCTGGCAGCCTTTGCCTGAGTTTCACCTCGCGCTGCCGTGTCGGAGTGCGGAAAGACGGCGTCTGCCAGGAAATCCGTTCCCGGGGCGCAAGCCCTGAAAATCGAGCCCGCGCGGAATCGCCTGGCCGCGGAGTCAGAACCGCTGATCTCCGGCGCGAGGTCGCTCCGGCTGCGTTTTACTTTGACGGCCCCGCTGCCGGGTTCCTACACTGGAACTCCGCCGGAGTCAGTCACCAGCCGCGATGGCTGGTCGCTGCCGCAATCATGTGGCAGCGGGATCTCTGAGACCGGCTGCCCACCTGCTTTCCACGCCACGTCATTTCCCGCCCAGGCAAACATTTCATGCAACGACCGTTCCCGGTTGCAGGACTCTTCGGAACTGCGATTTCCGTTGTCACGATGCTGATCGGAAATGCTGCAGTGCTCGCTCAGGAACCGTCAATTCAGCGAATTGTGATCACTGATGGTCAACCCGGCCAAAATGCCGTCCTAACAGTCGACGGACAGAACCTGACCGGAATCCGGAGCCTGTGGACAGACATCGGCGAATTTGCGCCGCAGCCGCCGGCGGAACCGCCAAACGACAAGCTGGCTGTGTTTACCGGCACCGTTCCCGGCGAAACCGTTCCCGGTGTGTATTCAGCACGAGTCGTGACTCAGCAGGGAGTGTCGGAAGCGGCGTCTTTGATTTTCGACAGCCTTCCCAGCGCCGACGTTTCCG
Source organism: Planctomycetaceae bacterium (assembly GCA_041398785.1). NCBI lineage: Bacteria > Pseudomonadati > Planctomycetota > Planctomycetia > Planctomycetales > Planctomycetaceae > Planctomycetaceae bacterium. Next base: position 130,515 of record JAWKUA010000020.1, read on the forward strand.
CGTCGGCCGAAGACGCGCAGTCGCCGGCCGCCGTGACAATTCCGTGCTGCATCAATGGATCGATGAATCCGTTGAAATCGAAGTATCTCGCTCTGGAACTTGCGGCCGCCGAACCTGTTCACATCGAAGCCTTCGCGCGGCGGCTAAATTCTGAGTTGGATCCTGTCCTGCGTCTCACGAACGAACAGGGGGCCGAAGTTGCGTTCTGCGACGACGTCGACGGTCTGGAAGGTGATGCCCGCCTGCGGTTCACTCCGGCGGCAGCAGGGCGCTACGTGCTGGAACTTCGCGACGTCAGGTACACTGGTTCGGTGCGACACTTCTTTCACCTGCGAGTCGGCGGAAGTCCGCTGATTCATCCTTCACCGTATCCCGCGCCGTCAGAGGCTCAGCCTTCGGTTCATGAAGCGGAGCCCAATGATTCGAAGGAGACGGCAACTCCCGTCGATGCCGCGGCACATTTTGTCGAAGGCAGGTTTCAAAGCACCGGCGACGCCGACTGGTACCAACTGACCGGCACTGCCAACGAAACGCTTTGTGTGACAGCGCACACAAGAGATATCGGATCGCCGGCGGACGCTGTGCTTCGATTGTGGAATGCCGACGGATCTATGCTGGCCGAAATTGACGATGTCGGACCCGCGGATGCCCAGTTGTCCGCCACGCTGCCGGCAGACGGCAATTACTTCGTCACGGTCAATGAACTCACGCGCAACGGCGGGACTAATTGGAACTACGTGCTGGAACTGAACCAGGGGACTCCGCGGCTGGAAGTTTCCGCATCGGTTGACCGCGTCACAGTACCGCACGCCGGGTCGGCCAGCCTGACGCTGAACGTCAAGCGCATCGGCCTCACCGGTCCGGTGCGCATCGTTGCGGAGGGCCTGCCGGAATCACTCACGGCGCCGGATCTGTACCTTGCCGCAAATCAGGACTCTGTGCCGTTGACCATCACGTCAACAGCCGCCGCCGATGCGGAACGTGCCTTCTTTCATGGCCCCCTGAATCTCACGGCCATCGCTCAGGATTCCTCGGCAACCGCGACAGCAAAATTGGTCCTTGCGCCACCTGACGGAGCACCTTACCGCTCGCCGTTACATGCACCGGAATTATTCGTGGCGACTCGGCCGGCAGCGGCCGTGTCCCTGAAGTCGGATCCGGATACCGTCACACTGGCGCCGGGCGGTTCCACTACGGTCAATCTTCTTGCTTCGCGAACCGGCGACTGGAAGGAACCGGTGACGATTGCCGCGACGGTACCGAATCAACTGCCCGGCGGAATCACAATTTCGGCGGCGACAATCGAAGCGGATTCCGCAACGATCACCATCACTGCGGATGCCAGCGCCGCTGCCGGGATGTATTCGCTGTTCCTGCAGGGCACATCGAAGAAAGACAACACCACGATTACTGAACCTGTTCCGCCGATTCTGATTCACGTCAAAAACCCCTGACAAGACTTTTCGGGGACGCTCGGTCGCGTACGACATCGGGACAATCGCATCACTTGTTGACGAACGAAACCAGCGGCGCATTTCGTCGCAGAAATCTCAGAGATTCAGGCTATCAACCATGAATACCCGAAGCTCCATCCGCCCCTCACTGCTTTGTTTGTCCGCCCTGCTGACCGCCGGCAGCGCGTATGCGGCAGACGTCTCTCTGACGGTCAGCCCGACGGAAATCCATCTGGTTGGACCACGAGCCGTGCAGCAGCTCGCGGTGACGACCGACGCGGAAGAGTCGACCGTGCGTGATGTCACTTCCTCCGCGCAAATTTCATCGTCGGACGAAAGTGTCGCCGTCGTAAAGGACGGAGTCGTCGTCCCGGTCGGAAACGGTACGGCAACGATTCAGGCCGTCAGCGATGATGCCCGCGCTGCCGTTCAGGTTACGGTGACGCAGTTCGAACAGCCTTCCCCCGTCGCCTTTCACACGGAAGTTCTGGCGGCACTGACCAAAGCCGGCTGCAACATGGGAGCCTGCCACGGCTCACCGTCGGGGAAGGGCGGTTTTCGGCTTTCTCTGCGAGGCTACGATCCGAAACTGGACCTGCTGACTCTGCGCGGCGAATTCTTCAACCGGCGTTCCAACCTGCTTGCGCCGGATGAAAGCCTGTTGCTGCAGAAACCTCTGATGCAAATGGCTCACGGCGGCGGACGACGGCTCACCGCAGGAGACCCGATTCACAATGCGCTGCGCGGCTGGATTGCTGACGGCATGAAAACAGAACCGGAAGGAACCGCCACGCTGGAACGCATCGAAGTCTATCCGGCGCTGCGAGTCCTGCGGGACGGTGCCGATCGCCAGCAACTGGTGGTCACCGGCCACTTCAGCGACGGCTCCGCGCGTGACGTGACCGCTCTGACCGCATTTGATTCCTCCGACGAAGAAATCGCCAGCGTATCGTCGTCGGCCGTCGTTCGCCGCGAAGGTCGGGGCGAAGCGACGGTGCTGGCTCGCTACCTGGACCGCATGGCCACCTCGCGAATTACGTTCCTGACCGAACGACCGACATTCCAGTGGTCCGATCCGCCGATCGCCAATGAAATCGACCGGCTGGTGTTCGACAAGCTCAGCCAGCTTCAGATTCAGCCATCGGACCTGTGCAGCGATACCGACTTCCTGCGGCGAGCGACTCTGGATCTGACGGGACGGCTGCCCTCCCTGAACGAAACCCGGACCTTCCTCGCGGATCCGTCAGACACCAGGCGGGCGAACCTTGTCGATCACCTGCTGGCCAGCGATGACTATGCGGAATTCTGGTCGATGAAGTGGGGCGATGTACTGCGATGCAACAGCCGTCGCATGACAGCATCGGGAGTCCACAAGTTTCGCCGCTGGCTGTTTGACGTTGTCCGCGACGACAAACCGCTTAACCAATTTGCCCACGAACTGCTCACCGCAACCGGCAGCACCCGGCAGAACCCCGCGGCAAACTACTGGCGAGCCAGCCGTGACGAAATCGACGCGACGGAAACGACCGCTCAGTTGTTCCTGGGCATTCGGATTCAATGCGCCAAGTGCCACAACCATCCGTTCGAAAAATGGACACAGGACGACTACTACGGCATCGCCGCAGCGTTCAAGCGAGTCGGCCGCAAAGGCGGAAAACTGCCGGATGATGAACTGATCTACTTCACGACCAGCGGTGACGTCACTCAGCCGCGGACCGGACAGACAATGCAGACGCGACTGCTGCTGCAGGGAGACGTAGCCGTTCCGGATGACAAGGATCGTCGCGAAGTCTTCGCCGACTGGCTGACGACGGCCGACAATCCGTTCTTTGCGAAAGCCATCGCCAATCGCATCTGGGGTCACATCATGGGTCGCGGGATCGTGGAGCCGGTCGATGACTTTCGCGACTCCAACCCGCCGTCCAATCGCGAATTGCTGGAATTCCTGGCCGATGAACTCAGCCGAAATAACTTCTCCGCCCGGCACCTCGTTCGCACCATCATGACCAGCCGGACTTATCAGCTCAGTTCACAGAGAAACGAATTCAACGCAGATGACGAAATCTACTTTTCGCACACCAATACCCGCATGCTGACCGCCGAACAGTTGCTCGACAGCATCTGCCAGGTGACCGGTGTGAAGGAATCGTTCGGCGGCATGCCGCAGGGAACTCGCGCCGTCGCTCTGGTCGATCCGCCGGACGGCCACAAGTTCCTGCAGGTGTTCGGCCAGCCGCAGCGGGAACTTCCCTGCGAGTGCGAACGCAGCACCGACAGCAACCTTTCACAGGCCCTGCAACTGATCAACGGCCCGACTGTCCACGACAAACTGCGAGCCGAAAACGGCAACGTTCATCAATGGATCACATCCGGCAAAACCGACGAAGACATCATCCGACAGCTCTATCTGATCGCACTCAGCCGGGAGCCGGAACCTGCGGAACTGCAGACATCGCTGCGTCACATCACCAACAGCGAGGACCGCACAACCGCCGTGGAAGACGTCGCCTGGGCCGTCATCAACAGCAAAGAATTCCTGTTCCAGCACTGACGACAACGGAATGCTCGACCGCTTGTTCTGAACAAGCAGCGGAGCGATGCAAGTGCAGAACGACATGGCACGGCGCAGCATTCCGATGTGATGCGTGCCGAACCGGGACACCTGCTGGTTCCCGTCTGCCGGGTGCCCTGCCACGACAAACGGCATTTCGTTGAACGGCATAACGTCAGGAGAGCGGCAGATGTGAACCTATCCTCCCGTTTCAACGGGAGCGACGGGCTTGACGCCGTTCAGGCGATCAGAGAAGACGTGAATGCCGGCCGCGTAACCGGAGTCGCAGGGGCAGCAAACCGTTGGAGCGGCGGGGCGGTGCTCGCTGGTTGGCGGCCTCAGTGCGTTGGCTGTGCAAGTCATTCGATTTGCGCAGACGGCGTTCAGCCGCGGCTGACCCCTTCACGTGACCGGCAAAGTCGTGCACCCGGAACTCTGCCAGTGCCGCGACCGCATGCTCGGAGGTAGCACCAGCGTGGTGGCCGGTTACGTTTGCGTGCCGGTTACCACCTTTTCACTGATTCTCGGGGGCTGACCGTTCGGACCATGGTGTTGAGGATGGTGAGCAGTTTTCGCATGCAGGCCACCAGTGCAACTTTCTTTTGCTTTGCCGCGATCAGAGGCGTTTGTAGACAATCTGGATGGCGGTCTCCGTGTTGCCACCAGGGCAGCCATGTGAGACTCTTCCGGATATTTCTGAGGCCTCCGAACGGAACGCTGTTTGTCTGATTCGACTGTCTGACGACGGCGCGGCACACCGGCCAGTTCGAAATCTGACGACGATTGAGCGTTCCGAGTTCCGGCAGATCGCCTGGCAGTGTCGACGTTGTGACGACCCCGACTCCGAACGCTTTGAATGATCTCAACGGCGGGATTCGTTCGGCTTGGCGGTTCAGAAATTCGCGGATCTTCTGTTCGATCAATCCTGTTGTTTTCAGCATTTTGATAACGCTGTCGATCGACCTGCGGCTGGTCTTGTCCCATGCCTGCCGGCGACGGTTTTCTTCCTGATTGATCAGATGCAGCAGTTGCTCGCGGCGACGCACCAGCGGCTCGTGGCCTCCTGAGCTTCTGTTTTGGGAAGCGTGGGCATGAGATCGACGGTTTCGCCGAATGTCGAGCAGCCTTGCATCAATCGGATCGGTCTCTCCAGCGACAGACTCCCTTGCCGAACTGTCGCACCTGGCAGGATTGGCAACGCGAACACGGAAATGCCGGCGTTCTGCAGTGCCCTGACAAGAGTTCGTTCTAGTCACCAGTCGCTTCGCAAACGACGAAGGTCGTCTCGGGGCTCAATTTCTTCGACGATGTGTTTGACGACGGCTGCCGTTGAATTGATCACCTCCGATTTCATCCCTGAGAATCACAGACGTCGAGCTGTCCTTTGCCACGTCCACACCAATCACCGGTTCCAGCCGGTTTGAGCTTATCATTGTCCATCCTGGTGAAACGAGCTGGTCACACTCGACCGCTCCAGCGACGGTTCGGGTTCGAAAATTAAGCCATGCGACAGCTCCCGCACGATGTCGATGCATCAAGGGTCGATTATCGATCTGCATGGCCGCCTGATTCCGGCTCGATACCAGTACCGGATCCATCCAACCGTCAACAAATTCACCAGGTATTTTCACCTGACTGAAGATACTAGGGTCGAGGATGATCGGCGTTTGCCGATCAACGAGGAGGGTTGGGCCGCCCAACGGGAGTGCCCTGTGCCCAGCCCTCCCCGCGATCCGAACGCCCTGAAGGCATTCGATCGGCGTCCCTCCCGTTCAAACGGAAGGGTAAAGCAGTTGACGCTCTGCACTGGCAAACTCTTATCTGCCGATCGCCTTACGGGAGGAGAGCAACGTCGGTGCCTCGAGGTATGCCATTCCGCCCGACATCGTCGGTGCTGATACACGCCTGTCGGACGTCCAGCCGGATATTCAACGGTGCGGGAATTCCGCCGGTGCGACCCGTCGCAGCCTGATTCAGTCCGTAGGGCGGGACAAGCAAACCGTTGGAGCGGCGGGGCGGCGCTCGCTGGTTGATCGGCCTCAGTCGCGTTGGCTGCCTGCAAACGTCATTCGGTTTGCGCTGCCCCACCGGCGTTCAGCGCGAGCTTGACCCACCCTACCGGTGACTGAGCGCATTGCGCGGCTCTCCGGCGCGTCTCGTCGAATTGTCGGACGGCACGACCGAGCAGCCGACGTGTTTCGAATGCAACGACCGCAGAGCTGCCGCATTGACCAGGTCCGCCATTCTGATCTCGCGCTGGGCATCGCGTTAAGCGGTCACGATGGCTTTGACGACGCAACACGGAAACGACACACGTTGCCGAATCTGGTAGGCTGACGGCGCGACGACGGCCGCAACTGGCCGCTGCATTCCGTCAGATATTCCACCAGAACAAAGTGACTTCGATGAAACTCATCTGCCGAGTTTTCTGTCTGCTGGTTTCGATTGCAGTGGTGACCGAATCCTGCTGCGGCCAGACGGCGGCAAACAGCGAGTTGCTGCCGCTGACATACAATGATCCGGAGCTGATTGTCGATCTTGGCGTCGGTCTGTGGGCGTGGCCGATGCCGATGGACTATGACAACGACGGCGATCTGGACCTGGTGGTGTCGTGTCCCGACAAGCCGTTCAACGGAACGTACTTCTTCGAAAACTCCACTGGCCGCGTGAAGCTGCCGGTGTTCGAACCGCCGGTGCGGATTGGTCCGGGGCATCACAACATTCGCGCTTCCTTCGTCGACGGGCGAGTGGACGTGATGACTCCGGCAACGGTGTTTCAGGATTTTCCGCATCATCGCTTCGAAGACCCGCTGGAAATGAAGCTGCCGGCGAAGATCGTCAATGCCAGTAAGATCCGTGCGAATCAGTGGCACCGAACCGACTGGGACGCAGACGGCGATCATGATCTGCTGATCGGTGTCGGCATCTGGGACGACTACGGCTGGGACGACGCCTGGGACAGCTCGGGCACGTGGAAGAACGGTCCGCTGCACGGATTCGTGTTCCTTGTCACCAACACCGGCACGGATGCGGCACCTGTCTGGAGCGAGCCCGCGAAGGTCGAAGCGGGCGGGAAGCCGATTGACGTTTACGGCTGGCCGAGTCCCTGTCTGGCGGACTTCGACGGCGATGGTGATCGCGACCTGATCTGCGGCGAGTTTCTTGACCGGTTTACATGGTTCGAAAACACGGCGACCGATAATGCACCCGAATTCGCCGCCGGAACGCGCGTCAAGTCAACAGACGGAAGTGACCTGCGGATGGACCTGCAGATGATTGTCCCGACACCGATTGACTGGGACAGCGATGGTGATAACGATTTGATTGTCGGTGACGAAGACGGCCGCGTCGCATTCGTCGAAAACGTGACTCCGTCTGGAGCTGAACCGGTCTTCGAAGGGCCAGTTTACTTTCAGCAGAAGGCCGATCGACTGAAGTTCGGCGCGCTGGCGACTCCGTTTGCTGTCGACTGGGACGGCGATGGTGACACAGACATCCTTTGCGGTAACACGGCCGGATACATCGGCTACTTTCAGAATCTCGGCGGCAGCCCCGTTCGCTGGGCCGCGCCCCGGTTGCTGGCAGCCGACGGCGCGACGATCCGTATTCAGGCCGGACCGAATGGTTCGATCCAGGGACCCTGCGAGGCCAAATGGGGTTACACAACGATCACGGCCGCCGACTGGGACATGGACGGACGGACCGACATCGTTGCCAATTCCATCTGGGGCAAAGTCGTCTGGTACCGCAACACGGGGCAGGATGCCGAAGGCCTGCCGACGCTGGCGGCCGCGCAGCCCGTTACCGTTGAATGGCAGGTTGATCCGCCGAAGCCGGAATGGACTTGGTGGGATCCCGCCGACGGAGAACTGGTGACTCAGTGGCGGACGACACCGATTGCAGTGGACTGGAACAGAGACGGAGCCACCGACCTGGTGATGCTCGACCAGCAGGGCTTCCTGAGTTTCTTTGAACGTCGACGCGACGACAAAGACCTATACCAACTGCTGCCGCCGCGGCGAATCTTCGTCGACAAGACCGGCCAGCCCCTGCAACTCAACGCCAACCGCGCGGGCGGCAGCGGTCGACGAAAACTGCACGTTGTGGACTGGGACGGCGACGGTGACTTCGATCTGCTCGCCAACAGCGAAAACGCGGATCTGTATGAAAACCTGGGTACCGACGACAGTGGCCGCGTCACGCTGCATAACACGGGCACCGTCGACGTTCGGAAACTTGCCGGACACACCAGCAGCCCGGCTACGATTGACCTGAACGGCAACGGCATTCCGGACCTGCTGGTCGGCGCGGAAGATGGGTTCCTGTATCACCAGAGCCGCTAGAGACCGTCGGTACCGGCCGCGTGCCGGACTCGATACGGACGCGACCGCGTTCGACCGGCGCGATCTGCAAACGTCAGCCTCGCGGTCAGCCACAGCCCGCAACTACGAGCGGCCTGTCGGTCCCCAATGATCGCGATTGAATTGTTCCGACTGCCCGCGGGCAATCGTGAGCACGTTCCAGTTATCTCCGGCGTGAACTCGCGCCAATTGGACAATCTGGCCGGCGTGGTAGCAGGTGTGTCCGAGCGACCGCTGTATTGCCAGAGAAACGGAATGCGGTTCGCCGCGAATCACGACGGTCTTGTGCAGATCTTCCGGCGTCAAACCGTTCAGTGAATCCAGCAGGACGGTCCAGCCGCGATTCCAGTAAGACAACAGCTCCGCGCGGTCGCGAAAGGAATCGACAAATTCGTCGTCACGATTGCGGTCAGGCTTTTCACCGTCGCTGGTCAGGAAGTCGGTCCATCGGGAAATCAGATTTCCGGCAACGTGCTTCATGATGACGGCAATCGAATTCGTGTTGTCGTCGACAGCGATGTGCAGATGCTGATCGGAGGTCTGTTCCACGGCTCGTTCCGCAAGACGCCTGTTGGCTTTGAATGTGTCGACGGTTGCGAGAAGGAACGACCGCTCAGTGTCCGGTGGTGATTGTTCGAACACAGCGGTCATGTCGGCCCAAAGTCCCGGAGCGACGTCGTGAGCACCGGTCGCGGCTACCTTCTGCAAAGCGTCGTTCAGTCGTGTGGATTCCAGGCGAGCAACCACGGCAGCGGAAACCGCGACAGATCGACTCATGCCGCCACCGCAGGTCACCAGTGTCCGGACGCCGGCCGATACAAAGTTGGCTGTGATCTCGACGGCTGCCCGCAGCAGAGCAGGCGAATTTCCGGTGCCGTCGATCAGCGGCAGGCGGCAGTGAATGATGTCGTGCGGCCACGTCGCCGGAGTTTCGTCGATCGCCAGATCAATGGTGGCGGCGATTTCGTGCCGCAGCGTGTCCGCCTTGCTTCGCACGTCAGCCGCATTACCGATCCACAGCAAACTGGGGATGACTTCTCTCATGGTCCGCTGATGATAATCTTGTGTCGAGCTGTGTCGAACCGTACGCTGCATCCCGTAATACGAATGGACTCGACATCGACGCTTGCGACACGGTCATACAGCGGTTAAGGCTTACAGCGGTTCAGGAAACACATCCGGTCAGGTGCAGGCGAATGAAGATTACTGCGGCGTGCCCATCCTGTGAAAAAACGCTGTCCGTCGGGGCAGAGCACGCCGGCAAGAAGATCCGCTGCCCGGCATGCAAAAGCGTTGTTCAATTGCCGCAGGTTGCTCGACCTGCGGCCGCCGTGTCCAGGGCTGGGTCAGCGACGACCGGCGGCGAACGGCGTTCATCGCGAGTGGCGTCCGGTGCGAACACAGGCGGACAATCGGCGAAACCGCGGCGTCCTCGAACCGCGGGCAGACCGGCGACGGACGGGAAACGTCGTCCTCGCCAGGCCGCCGCCATCACGCCCGACAATATCTGGAATCAGCCGCTGTCCAGCTACTCGTCCCCGGCAATTCCGGAGGAAGAGTATGAAGCCTACGGGATTGAAAATCGTCCGCGGCGCAGAGGTCCGGGAGGACGGTTGGTCGGCGACGACTGGGAGCCTGATCCGCCGGAAGAGACCTATGCGCCGGTGCTGATTTTCTGTCTGTTGTTCGGCGTGATCGGGATCGTCGGTGGTGTGTTGACGTTTTCGGTGCCCGACGCGGGACGGATCCTGAGCTTCATATCCCTGATACCGCTGGCACTTGCCAGCGCGTTTCAGCACTGGCGCATCATCGGCAATGCGTATGAAGAAAGTACGCTGTGCGGTTTTCTGTGCTGGGCATTCGGGCCGTATTTTCTGTACTACCTGGTGACTCGATGGGACGAAAACAGGAAACCCTTCCTGAAGTCGCTTGTGTGTGAAATGTCGCTCATCGCCCCGACCGTAGGCGTGGTCGTGACCGGCGGGTTTGGATAACGCGGCGAGTGCGCGAAACGCACGGACGGCCATCTGGTTGCGCGCTACCGGTCTGTCAGGCGTGAATCGATGAATGCAGGTGTGGCACGGATGGCCGGGAGTGAGAGGATCCCGCTGAGCTGCCTGTGCCAAAGGGTGCCCGACGCGGCAGCGGCACGGCAGGATCCTCGCCCTCCCGATGAAACTGCTCGTGGGATCCATCAAGACTCGGCTGACGAATGACTACTCCGCGCCCGGAATCCTGCGTGCATTCGGATCGCCGGGCGGACGATCCAGAACCAGCAGCGCGAACAGGTCGGCGATTTCCTGCGGCGTGAGTTGTTTTTCCAGACCTTCAGGCATCAGTGACAATTCGCTGCGAAACTGTTCTTCGACCTTTGAACGCGGAATTGTCTCCTGCTTGTCTCCCTGAACTTTCAGCACGATGCGCTGATCGTTGTCTTCCACGGGCAGGCCATTGATGACCTTACCGTCCGTCGTGACTACCGTGACCGCCTGGTAGGCGGCTCCGATCACCAGGCTGGGGTCGAACACATTGGACAGCAACTGGTCGTACGATGATCGGCCGTTGCGAGTAATGTCGGGACCAACTTCGGCGCCTTCGCCGTACATCTTGTGGCACTGACCACACACCTTCTTGAAGACCGCCTGCCCGGCAACGGGATCGCCTTTCGTCTGATGCAGCAGGCGATCCATCTGCCTGACAAAGCGATCTCGATCGGGATCGCGTTCGGTGCGGACGGTGCCCCAGTGTTTCTTCAGCAGGCCGGACAGCGTCTCATCGTTCAGACTCAGCAGCTTCCGCGCCTGATTGGCGTTCAGAGTCTCCGGCGGAAGGTCGCCGGCGGCGATCGAGTTCATCAGAGCCAGTCCCCAGTCGGTGCGACCGGTCAGCGTTTCGATGGCGACGGGACGAACGTTTTCCGGCAGTGACGCCAGTTGGTTCAGAATCAACGCCGCAATTTCGGGCGAATCGAAGTCACCGATCACCTGCAGCAGTTGACGCTGCTCGTCGGCTGCTGTGCCTTCCGACTGCAGCAACTCGCGGGCAAGCTGCAGCACGGAATCGGAGTTCCCCGCCACGAGTGCTCTCATCATGCGAACCCGGTTGTCACCGGTTCGTTCCCGCACGATTTTGGCGGCGACTTCGAGTCCTGATTCCAGGCCAAGTGATGCGGTGAACTCCGCGACATCGACCGACAGGACATCGGGAGGATTTGAATTCAGCAGAGGTTGCAAGACAGCGGAGGTCGCTTCGAAGATGCGGAGTCCGTTCTGCAGTGACAATTCGCCGTCCTGAACTCGCTGCGAAATCAGTCGAAGAGATTCCGGTGCCGTCGCATCTTTGAGCTTCCGGTCGTCGCGACGCTGATCAAACAACAGGTTGATGAGCTCCGACGTATGCTTCGTGTCCGGAGACTCGGAAGCCAGCAGTCGGTCGATGACTCGCGGCATGACGTGACTGACCTGAGCCTGCCGTTCTTCCGACAACCCGCCATAAGCCGCGATGAATTCCGTCGCGTTGTCTTCCAGAAGCGGATGCAGATTCTGCCACACGATGCTGGGAATGATGCGGTCATCGCCGGACGCCGACAGCACGTCAATCAGCGTTGGCATCGTCGGCAGGCCATCAAGCTTCGGTGCCGCGATGGCCACCTGCACACGAACCCGCGGACTGTCGTCGAACCGCAGTTCGTGGATGTTCGCCACAAGTGCTTCGTCTGTAACTCGCTGATTTCCGGCGATTCGCACACCCCACGCTCGCAGATTATCGTCGGCCAGTTCCAGCACCGCGGCCAGAAACTCGTTCCGCAGCGGTCCGGCGCCGGCAAGCGACCACAGCGCGTGCATGCGGGTCCTGAGCGTCTCCGAATCACTCAGCACCAGACCTTCCAGCAACGGCACGTCTTCGGGCGACGCTCGTTCGGAGAAGATCCGCTGAGCGATATCGCGGAAGTAGACGTTCGGACTGCGCAGGCGTTCAACAAGCTGAGCACTTGATTCCGATGCAACGTCGAACGCGGGCGCTCGCGGCGTGTCCTGGTAGCGAATACGGTAGAGCCGGCCCTTCAGTCGATCGATTCCTTCGGGGTCACGATTTGCATCCTGATAGCAGTGATAACGGTCGTACCAGTCCAGCACATACAGGCAGCCGTCCGGGCCGGTCTTCTGCACGACAGGCATAAACCATGCGTCGTTCGCAGACAGAAAGTCGGGGGCAGGCTTCGCGAAGTACGTGGCTCCGCGATCTTCCAGCACGTCAACGTTGACGCAGTTTCCGTGGATGTTGCCCATGTACAGCCGGTCGCGATATTCGGCCGGATACGCATCGCTGTCGAAGTAGTGAATGCCGCAGTACGCCGCTTTCTGATGCTTGTGGTCGACGATGGATTCCAGCTTCCAGGTATGCGGCGGATACGGGCCGCCCTGGCGATGGTAGTAGCCGGTTTCGGTCAGATGCCACAGATGATCGATCACGCAGGCGCTCAGGAAGGCGTCGCCGACGGGGTTCCAGGCGACTCCCCACGGATTGCTGGTCCCCTCGGCGAACAGTTCAAACCTGCGAGTTCTCGGATCGATGCGAAACAGTGCGCAGGTAAAGTCGAACGTCTCGTCCTGCGTTTTCACAACGCTGCGATTAAAGACGCCGTTCAGGCCGTAAAGCCAGCCGTCCGGTCCCCACGTCAGAGAATTCGGCAACTCGTGAGTATCAAAACGTCCGAAGCCGGTGACAACGACTTCGCTGGTGTCGGCCTTCAGGTCTCCGTCGGTGTCTCGCATGAACAGGATGTCAGGAGCGTTCGCTACCCAGACACCGCCGTGGCCGACGGCGATGCCCGACGGGATGTTCAGCCCCTCGGCAAACACGGTGAACCTGTCAGCGACGCCATCGTGATCGGTGTCTTCCAGGACCTTGATCCGGTCGCGTCCGGGGCCGGGTGAGCGGCGCGGGTATTCGAGACTTTCCGTGATCCAGATCCGGCCCTGTTCGTCGAAAGTCATCGCCACCGGATTCACGATGTCCGGTTCCGACGCGACAAGTTCAACGGAGAACCCTTCCGGCACGGTCATTTTGGCGATGGCCTGCTGCGGCGTCAGAGCGGGACCGGGCGGCACGTCCTGAGCATGCGGAATCACCTGGTCGCGTTCCTGAGCAGCGGCGAACGATGCCGAAAGAACTGCGATGACGAAGGAAACGGACAGATCTCGAATGTTCATCACAGGTCTTCCTGGTTCGTGCCTTTTTCGAATCACGGGACGCCGTCGTTCAGCCGACTCACAGCGTTCTGCCCGGCCGAGTTTCTCTGGTGGTTTTTGATCGCTGCACGGCTGTTCCCGCCGCGCGACGGCAGTTCCGGCGGCGACACATTCAGGCGGCGGCGATCGCGCGACGTGTGAATCGTGAATCCGCACAGACGGAAGTTCAAGCCACCGGTCATCGAGGCAGTCTGGGGCGACTGTGCCGCGCAGATGGAAACAATCAATTGACGGGATTGAATTGCCGATTCTGAAGAAGTCGCGGAGTCCTGCGCTTCGACGCGTTCGCGCGGATTCTGCCGGACCGTTCCTGAAGAGGCTGCCGGCGTTCGTTGCTGCAGCTTCTCACTCTGTTCGCCGCGTGTCATTGATATGGGCGACGGAATGCAAACGGCAACGGTTTTCGATTTCGGCGGAGTGGCACTTCCGCGTTGCTGTATGAAGGTAGATGTCATGAATCGGCAGACCGTCCTTTCCGGGCTGATCGTCGCGATGCTCCTGCCGATCGGGCTCGCGCCGTCCGCGGTGGCTCAGAACGTGCGTTACACGATTGGCGGCGACGCCGATCAGCCCGATTCGTACAGCTACGCCGCGGGGCAGCCGGTCCATTTGCGGGATCTGGTGCAAAGCAGCGGAACTCAACTGTTTGAAGGCAGTGCGGTCATCCTGCGAGATTCACCGCCGCGACCGATCGGCAGCGAGTTTATCAGAGAAGGCCAGGCCGATGCCGGCAGCCTGCTGGCCCCCGGCGACATAGTCCTGCTGCATCGAGCGGCACCGACCGATGCCGGCGGCAACGTCGTGCTAGTGACAGATGACCTGCCGCTGGTGCTTCAGTTTGACGGCCGAACAGAACTGCTCGAACGGCTGCTGGAGGGACTTCAGACGACGATTCCTCCCGACGCCGCGATTCCCGCGATCCGTACGGAACAGGGACGTCCGGTTTCGCTGCGGTTGATGCCGTCGGATTCCGTTCGCCACGGTGACGTGTTGTTGCTGGCTTCCGTCGTAACGGTGTCGGGACAGCGAATTTCGGAAATCTTTAACGGACAGCAGCCAACGTGGCAGCGCGGACCGCAGACGGGGCCGGCAGTTCACATCGGACATCCGTCGGTCGAGCTTCGTGAAACAACGATCGTCCCGGAAGCACTGGACACGCAGCGTCCGCTGACGTTTCCGACGGGACTGAATTCGGCGCCGCCGATGACAACGGCTTCGCTGCAGACAACATCCGACGCCGGCGACACCGCGTCCATCACCACTGGTGGAGGACTGTTGATTCCGGGAATGGCAGGCGGTGCTGCACAGCCGTCGGCTCCCTCCGTGTCGGCGAACGCCGGCGCGATGTCGGCGAACGACGAGTTCACTTCCACCGCGTCCAAAGCTGACACGGCTGAAAGCGCCGCCCTGACCGCAGCGCTCAACGACGCCTTCCCGAAAGCAGCTTCTGACAGCAATTCCGCGTTCTGGAACCTGGTGTTTATTGCCGGGCTGGTGATGTCACTGGGCCTGGTGGTGTCCGGGTGGCTGAAGAGTCGCGCGGAGCACGAACAGCGAGCCGAACGGGATTCAAAACTCAGCCGGTTCGTCAGCCCGAAGACGGCCATCGATCGTGACCAGACCGGTCACAACGAAGCCAGTGACGAACTTGCCGAAGACTCTTCTTCGCTGCTGCAGTACATGCAGACCTCCGCTGCCGAATCCGTCATGCCGAAGCTTCAAACGCGTGAAGAAGCACCCGCCGCCGACATCGAAGACGCGGCGACCATCAGTCAGGATCAGATCGCCTCGGAAGCCACCGCGCCGCCACGAGCACTTGTGGGCGACGTTGAGTGGTTTGGAGGCGAATGGATATCTTCGGCCGCACCCTCCGGGATTGCGTCGGATTCGTGTCCGACGGATGAACGGGACGAAACGCGTGCTGAAATGGTCGCCTGTGATTCGACGGACGAGATCCGACGCCGTCCGGCAATGATGGACTCGGCCGTGATGAAATCGGCAGCGATGGACCCGGCAGCGATGGACGAAATCAGTGACACGTCTGAAACGATCGATGCACTGGAAGCGATGATTCAGAACCGCCTGCCGATCAATCTTCAGGTAGCGGACCTGCCGCTGAGGATTGCCCTGTTCGGACGCCCCGCCGGGCCGCGCCGGCTGCGGATTGACGCGGCACACCAGGGAGTGCCGGCTCCGCATATGAACACGGCCGGCCGGAATGCCAATCGTCCGGCACAGCAGGCAACTGCCGCGGGATCATCTGTTTCCGCCGCATCGTCGTCTGCGACCAAACCGATGATGTCCGGTGAAACCATCGCGCCTTCCGCATCGCCCAGCCATCTGGATCGCGCACTGAACTCACTTCAGGAACCGACGGAATCATGATTACAGCAATGGATTTCGGCTGCCACGCCATTCGTTCCGCCTATCGCGACCCGCGGACTCCCGACCGGATCACGATGTTCTGTGAGCGTACCGAATACGCGGAGCTGCCGAACACGGAACCGTTCCGCAATGCGTTGGAAGCGGCCCACACGCCGTATGCCGAGTGTGAGGACAGTCTGGTGATTTTTGGCAATCGAGCGGCCGACGTCAGTTGGCTGAGCCGGCGTCCGCGCGCAGCGATCTTCAGCGACGGATGCGTGCCGTCCGATGACGCTCCCGCACGGCAGATGCTGAACATCCTGGTGAACTGCATGCTTCCCGTGCAGCGCGACAATCGCCGGATCTGCGTCTTTACGGTCCCCGGTTCCGAACACCGAATGCGCAACGAACAGTTTCTGGCGCGGTTGATTCTGATGAACGGCTACGTTCCCATGAGCGTCCGCCCGACGCAGGCGGCGCTGCTGGCTGCCGGCAGCGAAACGGCGTTCTCCGGAATCACAATCGTTATGGGAGCGGAAACGACACATATCAGCATCGCTCGCCAGGGAGTCGAACTGGTGTCGTCCGTGATCTCCGCCGGCGCGGAATGGGTCGACATGGAGATGGCTCGGCAGTTCAAACTGCAGATCTGGGACGATTCCGGTGTCTGCTATCTTGATCCGGAAGCCGTGCGACAGTGGAAGCTGGAGTCGGATGTCCATCTGCGCAATGCCGTCGGTGAACGGGAAAAGATGTTCTCGCGACTGTACGGCGTGCTGCTTGACCGAGTCGCCCGTTCAATCCACAAGCTGCTGAACGATACTCGCGTGAAGAGCGACTTCGGTGATCAGCGGCTGCCCGTCCTGTGCGCGGGAGGCGCGACAAAAACGGCGGGATTCGCCAGCGCGCTGACTGAGCGTCTGGTCGATCACGACATCGCTCCCCGCATTCAGTTTGTGCGAAACGCGGATGATGAAACAACCGCCGTCCTGCGCGGGCTGCTGATTCACGGCGAACTGGAAGCCAAGCGGGAGACCTCCGCGGAACACGCCGCCTGAAGGACAGGCTGGTACAAATAGAGTCGGGGTGAGCCGCGTGCCGACGCATCCCGGCAGCGTCACTCTTCGTTCATCCGGTACAGCGGCAACAAACGGTAGTAGACTTCCAGCGTCAGCGTCGCGATGGCCGTCGAATACAGCCGTCCGCCGTAGCGTCCCCACGGATCGTCGGGGTCCCAGCTTCCGGCGAAGTTGCCGTCGGTTCGCTGCTGCCGAATCAGCGTGTCTCGAACGGCGGAGTTCCACTGTTCCCACGGTTCTCCGCCGAACTGATACATCGCCAGAGTTCCGTAGTACCAATAATAGAGGTTCAGTTCGGACAGCCGCGGCATGTTCTGCAGCAGGTAGCGAACGGATTCCTGGCTGCTGGGCGAATCCCTGGTATAGCCAAGCATCTGCTGGCAGAACAGCGCTTCCGCCGTCATCGCCGGACTCACCTTCTCGCCGCGACGGTAACCAAACAGGCCGCCGTCGTTTCCCTGCCTTACGCTGTTCAGAAACGCGACCATTCGCTGACGAACCTGCGGATCGATCCGCACTCCCGCAATCTCCGCGCTTTTCAGCGACATCATCTGCCAGCCGAACATACTGACGTCGCCTTCCTGGCCAAACCTGTATCTCCAGCCGCCCGTGTCCGGGTTCTGCTGACTGATGGTAAACGTGATCGCTCGCAGCAACGCCGCCCGCAGTCGCAGATCATCGACTCGTCGAAGGTGATAGGCCGTCAGATCTGTGGCCGTCGACGTCGAGTATTCCGAAACGCTGAATCCCGCGATCACCGGGATTCCATGCGACGAAATCACCGCGGCATTCACGGAATTGGCGACTGTCGCTCCGCTTTGAAACACATGCGGGGAGACGATCGGCCCGTAGGCAAGATCGGCCTTCTGCATTCCAAACGCTTCGGCCAGAGCGTAGGTCGCCATCGCGTGGCAATACATCCGGGCATAGTGCCCGGCGCGGCCGCTGAGGTTTCCGTTTTCGTCCTGGCCGGAGATCAGCCAGTCCATCGCCCGATCGACGTTCAGAGCATACTTTCCGGTTTCATGGGTATAGCCGGCTCCCAGAAACGACAGCATCACCAGTGCCGTCAGTCCCGTGTCGGCATCCCGGCCCACGTATTCCTGAGACCGGCGAGTTTCGTCGTGTTGAATCTGCCCGGCTCCGAACGTCGCGGCATCCCAGTGGCCGTCGGCGGATTGCATGTTTGCCAGCCACTGCAGGCTGCGCTCGACCGCCGATTCGGATTCGGCCGTTCCGCCGAACCGCCGAGCCGCTTCGCGACGAAGTTCAAGATTTCGCAGTTGATAAGACGGAGCCACCGCATCGCGAGGACGGATGTTGTGAACGTCGGTGTCCACCAGCAGTGCCGCCGACCTCAATGCGTCGCTCATCGCGGGAGCGATCCGGCCGACGCGGACTTCGTTGTAATCCGTCGACAGGGGAATCTCCGTCCGTGGATTCGAAAACGTCTCACGCACCGGTCGATCGGATGGATTGTCGGTGGCGAACGAACGTTCCGGTCGCGGCAGCCGCGATTCAAATGACCGCGCCGGCAGCGTGCGTTCCGTCGGTGCCTCGATGTTCAGGCCGGCCGTTTCCAGAGGATCCGTTCCGGTCACCGGAGCCGCACTGCGCCGGGGAGTTCCGGTGGGTTCGATGATCGGCAATGCCACCGCCGCATCCGGATCATTAGACGTTGTTACCGCGATGGAAACATCATCGGGAATGATTTCACTGTCGAGCCGACCGACGGCGCCAGCCGGAACCTGCCGTTCGCGCGGGAATTCATCGGGAATGATGGCACCTCGTTCGGTAACCGTTCGCTCACTCTCGGGAACGTAAACGTCTGCGGTGCTGCGTTCGAGTTCTGTCTCCATGTCGGCCAGCGGATCTTCGGCGGCAATCTGTTTCGGTCCGCGTTCGCCGTGATCGACGGGAACCGCAGCGGCTGCGCTGTCATCCGGTTCGAATTGCGACACGTTGTCCTGTTCGGTACGAAGTGCCTCCAGCGGCTGTTGCTCACGATCCGGAATTTCCGGAAGCTGCATCTGACGAGATTCCGTCGGCAGCCGCTGCATTTGGATATCGGGGGCCGTGGGCCGATCGGGCAGCGGCGTGTTTCCCGATTCACTCAGAGGAACGGTGTCGTCGCTTTCCACAAGGATATGTGTCTGCAGGTCCGGGCGGCGGAATTCCACAACTGCGGCACTCGCCAGATTTCGGTCCAGCGGATCAAACACTTCCAGTCCCAGAATACAAACGGTGTGCACCAGCAGCGAAGCGGCCAGCGACTTCAGCGCGATATGGCGGTCACCCCAGCGAGTAATCAGCATCGTCAGCAGGTGAGCGAGCGACGCAATCATCGCCAGCAGCAGAACCAGCGCAACGATATCGTCGCCGTTCAGTGAATCGCCGTGCCAGATCTTCAGAACCACGGCTCGAAGCGTGTTCATTCGGAGGTCTCCGGCGAAGTCGGCTGAAACGCCAGTGAGAAGCTCTTGATCTGAGCCAGGTGGCAGATATTCATCACGTCAATGACTGCCTGGTACGTGCCTTCGCCGTCTCCGCGAATCAACACCGCTTGATCCGACCATGCCCTGCGCGCCGCCTCCAGCCGCTGCTGGAGTGCCTCCGCGGATAGCCGTTCGTTGTTGATGCTGAATTCGCCGGACCGCGTGACGTTGACCACCAGCGGGTCCGGACGGCGCGACATGGGCTCAACGGCAGCCGCCGTGGGAAGCTCCACGTCGTACTGCTGCTCAATTTCGCTGAATCGGGTCCCCACCATGAAGAAGATGATCAGTAGAAACACGATGTCGATCATCGGCGTCAGGTTCAGGCTGGGTTGTTCCAGCGACTCAGTTCGCAGCGGCATGGGACGGAATCCGAACAGACAGATGAAGGCGTGTCGGGAAAGTATATCGAGACCGCTGACGATTTCAGACAGAGATTTGCGCGACCTCCCGCCGGGCCGCATGGAACGCAATGAACCGCGCATCAGGATGCGTCACATCATTCGGTGCTTTTCCTGCGCAGGCCGATCACGCCGATGCCTGCCGGGTCACGGAAACATGCGTCTTTCGTTCCAGGACGAGGGACGCCAGTGTTCTGCCAGGGGAGGGCTGCCGCTGCAACGCCTCCATTTTCGAACATGCCACTCGCAAATTTGATTTCGGAATGGGACACTATGGACATATCCAGGTCGTCGTTGCGTTCCCGGTTTCCCGGTGACCGACTTCGGCCCCTGCAACGGGAGCATCCCATGTCGCGCACAAAACTGGCGTCTGCAAGTCGTCGAACGTTCCTGTCTGATGTTGGCCGTGGAATGCTGGTGGCCGGTCTGGGAGGCGCGCTGGCTCACGACCTGGGCTTCCCGACAGTCTTCGCCGACCAGGGTTCTGATTCCATTCCGCTGGGCGAATACGCGGCACTGGTTGAACTGATGCGCAGCACGCCTGCGGAAACTCTGCAGCCGATTCTGGCCGGAAAACTGATGAAGGGCGAAGCCAGCCTGAAGCAACTCACAGCGGCCGGAGCGCTGGCCAACGCGGTGTCATTCGGCGGCTGCGACTATGTCGGATTCCACACGGCGATGGCAATGCTGCCGGCGCTGGAAATGAGCAAGCAACTGTCTTCCGGCCGCAGTGCGCTGCCGGTGCTGAAGGTCCTGTTTCGCAATGCTCAGCAGATTCAGAATGTGGGAGGCGCTTCAACGACGCAGCTCCATGACCTGAATGCCGCAGCGGCAGCGGAGCACGCCGCAGAAGATGTCGGCGACCAAATCCGCGCCGCGTGTCGCAACGTCGACGTGAATCTCGGCGAACAACTGCTCGCGGAGGCCGGAACGACTCCGCTGGCCGCGTTCAACGCTCTGCAGCCCGCGATTCAGGACGATCTGAACGTACACCGATTTGTGTTCGCTCATCGCACCTACGGTCTGGTGGATCTGCTGGGCGCTGACTATTCCTATTCATTGCTGCGACAGTGCGTTCGATTCTGCATCAACCACGAGCAGATGCGCATCGACCAGCACGGGACGGAGTCGCCGGTTCGTGCACTGCTGCCGAAACTGCTGGATCAGTTCAAACTGGCTGGCAGGACACCTGGAACGCGCGATCCCGGCGACGCTGCAGTCAACGAACTGAGCGAAGTGATCTACCAGGGTTCCCGCGAACATGCCGCCGAAGCCGTTGCCGCAGCCCTCGCGGACGGCATCGATCCGGAGGTTATCGGCGAAGCCATATCGCTGGCGTCGAATCTGTACGTGCTGCGGCAGGGAACGGACAACTGGCGCACGCATGGTGATTCGGCGGGCGTCCATTCGTCCGACGCGACGAACGCCTGGCGAAACATGGCTCGCGTGGTCGACACGCGGCATGCTGTTTCCGGCCTGATTGTCGCCGCGTATCACGCCGGAGTGCAGTCGGCACCGTATCAGACACCGGCGTTCCCGACCGAGGAACATCGTGCTCAGATTCAGGCAACGGATCAGTCGGCACTGCTGGCCGAAGCGGAAGACGCGATCCGTCACAACGATCAGGGCCGCGCGACGGCTGCGATTCAGATCTACGGCGAACACGGACATCCGGTCGAACCCGTCTTCGCGCTGATGCTGAAGTATGCCGTCAGCGAAGACGGTCGCCTGCACGGAGAGAAATACTTCCACACCGTTCGCGAAGAATACCGCACCATCCGTCCGGCGTTCCGCTGGAGACAGATTGTCGGCCTGGCGCGCGTGACTGCCAGCAGCTACGGCTACAACCGGGAGGATCAGCACGGCTTCCGGGCCGCCGGTTACGAAGAAGCATGCCGGCTTCTGGGAGTCGAAGCCTGAGCTTCAGCCGCTGCTGATTACTCCCGGATGACATGAATCTCCGCGCGTCCCGCCAGGTCCAGGACCGGGATGAAGAGCGTAACGCCGCTGACCATGTCGTCGGGGAGTTCTGAATCGGCCAGGCGAATGTGAGGGACGTCGAATTCACTGGATTGCAGCGTGGAATCGAACGGCACCCATTCGTCTCCGATTCTGGCTTCCGTCCACATGTGTCCGACAAATCCAACGCCGCGGGTGGCTGCCACCAGGCCGGACACGACTCGCGAGTGAATTCCGTGAACTCGCATCATCGCCGCCAGCAGCACGGCGTGTTCGGTACAGTCACCGCGCAGAGTGCGTGCCACTTCATCGGCCGGAACCATGCTTGTGGAAAACGCCGAATGCTGCATCTTCGAATGAAGGAAGCGTTCCAGCCGCAGACAGAGCTGCATGCCATCCGTTTCTCCGACCGCGCCGGAAAAGGCAAGCTGCTGAATTCGCGGATCGTCCGTCGGCATCCAGCGAGTGGACGGCAGCTTTTCACGCTGTCCCAGAGGGGCGGGAGTTCGCCGCCGGGAACGTTCCACCGGCAGCAGCGTGATCCGTGCCGAACGGTCGCCCGCGAGTTCCACGTGCTGGAACGAACCGGCCGGTATCAAATTCCGCAGCGGCCCTTTGGTCCGAAGTTCCAGTATCTGTGATTCGCCGGCCGTCGCGTTCCGGACCGCCGTGTCGACGGGGATCACAGCCATCGTGTCCAGATCGATGGATTTCCCGTTCAGCGACGACAGAGCAACTTCCGCCGACGTCTTTTCCAGCTTCAGCGTTCCTCCAAGCAGCGGCTGTTCCTGAACGATCACGGTGCCGCCGTCGTCGATGTAGATGGCGGTTCGCTGCGTCGGATCGGAAAACGGGTAAAAGGCGGCGGACTGCAGCTTCAACTGTTGCTGGTCGGATAGTCGCACAACTCGTGTCCGTCCGCTTTCCACAACGATATCACTGATGCCCGCCGTTTCGGGAAACAGCACCGGACGCGTGTCGCGCCGGATGTTCGCCAGAACCGGTCCACCAACCCACGCGGCCATGATCGGCGACCACACATGCGGCGGCGCGGTGAGCCGATACTTGCGATGTGTCGCCTGAACGGTTTCTTCAATCTCAAACGATCCGCTGTCTTCCTGCCGAACTCCCGACCGCTCGATTGAGGCTCCTGATGCGTCGGTGCGCTGCAGGGAAAAACTCAGCAGGCTTCCGTCGGTCGCTTCGGAGGTTTCCAGAGAGGCCGCCACCGACAGATCCCGGCCGAGTCGCTTCAACTGCAGCCTGGTCAGCCGATGCCGCAGTAGGGCAACGGCGCTGGAACCGGATCGTTCGGAGCGGATCGGCGGCTGCGATGTAATCCGCTCGTAGCCGACGGCGTCGTCATTGAACCGAATCACATACCAGTCGGCGGTCGCTACGGGACTGTTGCCGGCGGGATGCACAGGCGTCGACTGCGCTTTCGCCGCCGACAGGGGAAACGCGGTGAGGGCGACCAGGACCAGAAGGCTGACTGCCGGCAACCGTCTCGCTGCGAATGAACTGACGGCGTTCTGTTGGTGCTGTGGGCTCAATTGCGGCAGCTGCCGCTGTTGCTGTTGCCGCTGGTGAGAGTCTGCCACGATTGCAATCCGGTTCTGTTGATAACGTCTGCGTCAGTTCTGCCGATTGCAGCATTCTTTCGGGATTCCAATTGCGGGTAAATGCGACTTCGAACGCTCAGCCGTCGATTTTCGCCAGACCGTCAGAGTTTTGCCTGACGGCACGTTCGCGCTTGGTGATGTGCTGTGTGCCGGTAAATCGGTGACGGGACTAAATCCCACACGTCGAAGGCGAATCACGTGCTAGGGTTGCGTCGCGGGTGCAATGCCGTTGTCCGAGTGCCGGTCGCCGTGCTGCACGAATCGACGAACTTTCCGCTCCGAACAACCGTGAGGTTCTGATGGGTTTCCTGAAGAAATTCCTGAAATCGACGTATCGCGACGACGAAATGTCACACGGCACCAGCAGTTTTCAGCATCTGTCCGAAGATGAATTGGAAGCCCACATGAGTGTGGCGCGGTACGGCGACTTCACGCTGACCGACGCGGTTCGTCCGTCGTACAAGCTGGATGTCGTTCCTCAGACGGGATATCGCCACGAATGGTATGTCGATCAGGAATCCGGAACTCGCATCCCCGTCCTGATGGCATCCGTCAGCCGCGAAAAACTGTTCGACACATTTCTGTCGCTGCTGGATCCGCTGGGTGAATCGGTTGACGTCGTACTGGAAACCAGCCACGACAAGAACAACGGCGAGCACACGGATCTATATCGCGAACAGATCGATTTGCCGGTGCTGCAAAGCATCCTGTACGACTTTGAAGATCTGCTGCTGGACGACGGCTGCTGCGGCATCGCCGTCCTGAATCCGCGCCGACCGATGGAAGTTCAGCTTGATGAACACAAGCTGCTGTTCGTCTATGGACAGGACAACGCCGAATACAAGCGAGCTTTAGAAGACAACGGAGTGAAATGCCGCGAGGAGATGCGGTTTATTACGGAATCCGAGCACATTCATTCGTCGACGGATGAGTTCCACGAACGCTTCGATCAGCTTTGCTACCAGCTTGGCATCGATGACTGATCGATGCGACGCCGGCCGGATGCCGGAGTCGAGCGGCCGTGCGCCGGTCGGCCCGGAAGCGCCCGTTCACGATCGAATCCCCTGACTTCGAAACACGCCGATGTGGACTCCCCATCACATCATGCAAGTTCGCGTACCGTTCGCCGTTTGTGTGATGCTGCCGCTGCTGGCTGCCAGCGGCTGCGGTTCGCTCGCGGCGTTCCGGCAGTCGCTGCCGCAGTATGCCGCGTCGGATGCTCCGGTGTTCGAGCCAGGCGAGTTTCCGGGGTCAGCCACGGAATCGAACGGCACTCCGCCGCGACAAATCGCCGGCAAGGATCCTTCACGCGGCCTGGTTTCCGCGCCAACACCATTCGCATGGAAGACGTCAGCCCTCAGCGCGGGAGGACGGCTGATTCAGACCGTGACGATCGGCAATGGCGAACGGCAGACAATTGTCGTCGGGAGTCTGGGTGGACATGATCCCCTGGCAATTCAACTGAACGAGCAGCTCGCCAGATACCTGCACCAGAACGAACTTGTGCTCGGCGGAGTCCACGTCACCGTGATCCGAAGCGGCAACCCGGACGGCGAAGCGTCGTCGACGCACACCAACGCCGACGGCATCGCTCTGCATCGAGCTTTCCCCGAGGCATCGAACAGCGATGATTTGTCCGGCAGCGCTCCCGAGGTCCGATTCCTGCTGAATGAAGTTCGAAGCCGACAGCCGGATCGCGTCATCCACCTGCGCACGATCTCCGACAGCCGGGGCGTCGTCGCCGCAAATCGTTCGGCACTGTCCCCTGCAACGGAACTGGCAAACTGGCTGCAGTTCGGTCTGGTCGAACTGCCGGGCCAGTCGGCAACTGGAACGCTTGAACGCTTCCTTGCCGAAAGTGATTTCTGCGAAGTGATGACGCTTGCCATCCCTGACAACACTCCGGCCGAGGAACTCTGGGCACGCTACGGCGATTCGCTGCTGAACATGCTGCTGGAAGAAGATTTCGCCACGCGCTGGACCAAACGCAACGCAGAACTCCGGACGTCCGCCGATCGGCGCAACCGCAAAGGCCGTTCGGTTCCTATGCTGGATCAGCCAGCAGGAACGTCACAGCCGCCTGCCTCACCGTCCGCACCGTCCGCGATGGGCGCCACGCCTCACGATCCCGCGGACGATTTGCCGCCGGTTCCGTAAGCGGCGAGACTCAACCGCGTGCCGCGATCGTGGCAGCGGCGGCTTTCGTCAGACGGCGAGCGCTGGCGGAACTAAGAACAGCATTGCGAAACGATCCGGCATCCGGCACGCCCTTCAACTGCAGCAGCGTCTTTCCCGAAGCATCTTTCAGACGGAGATCCGCCGCTCGAAAGAACACCTGTCCGGGATGCTGATCGAGTTCCACAGTTTCGATCGCATCGAGATCCACCTTGCCGATCATGCGGTCACTGCGGGCCGCCCAGATCTGCACCGATCGATTCGTCAATACGTAGCGTTCGCCGAACACTTTGCTGAACAGATAAAGCAGGATCCCGATCGGAGCGGTGGGCAGCGTGAACAGCAGATAGGACAACTTCGGCCCGGCGACTCGCAAGGGAATCGACTCATAGAGGCTTCCCAGCATCTGACCGATACCGCCGGAGGAAATTGACGGATATTCGGTCATCACAACGGCTTCGGAGCCGGGACTAACGCCTGCAATCGCCTGCACGGACATGAGAAACCGCCACTTACGAAAAGCGTGTGAACAACACAAGAACGACGGCGGAAACTAGCAGTGCAGGCTCTGGAATTCTACCGTCCCGCTGTAGCACCGGAACGTTTCGCCCGAACGGGAAGTTCGCGCACCTGCGACTTCTCAAAATAAGCGATCCTGCCGCGACGCCTTCGAATGCCAGCTCAGATAATCGGACAACCTCAGCTTCCGGCGAGTACTCTCCGACGTCATGTACCGCAGCTTGCCGAAAATCGGACGTTCGGGCCCCCACGCTCGGTCGTAGCGGCCCAGCACCCAGAAGATGCCGGAATACGAATTTGGATTGCGGCCGTCGACTGCGAAGCGGTTGTTCAGATCGATCATGACGTCCAGAGCCTGCTGAGCAGTCTCGGACCATTCGTAAATCTTCTTGCCCCACAACATCCGCAGGTAATTGTGCATGCGGCCTTCGGTGACCAATTCCGTCTGGGCTGCGTTCCAGATTTCGTCGGCCGTCTGAGCGTGGCACAACTCGTCGGCAGAATATTTTTCCGGACGCGGATCGCCGGCGTGTTCCTGAATCGTCTTCAGTGCCCAGTCGGGA